>JAUWYM010000016.1 GCA_030615845.1 Thermoplasmatota archaeon
AATGCTTCTCTCAGAACATCCAAATACTTGTATCATCTGTAAAGATAGGGCAAAATGTGAAGAATGTCATTTCGGTCCCACAAAAGCAGGAAGAGTCACTGGATGTAGATTCTGCCCAAATAAGGAGATCTGTGAAGTTAGGGAAGTAGCAGAATATTTAGGATTGGAGGACGTAAGACTCCTATTTGAATATAAGAACTTACCCCTTGAGCGAGAAGATCCATTTTTTGATCGAGATTACAATTTATGTGTCCTTTGTGGCAGATGTGTTAGAGTCTGCCAAGATATAAGAGGTAAAGGCACTCTTGCATTTACACAAAGGAGTCATAGAACTAAGGTTGGTACGGCTTTTGATAAATTACATATAGATTCAGATTGTGGTTTTTGTGGAGCGTGTATAGATGTTTGTCCCACCGGTGCCTTATCTGCAAGAGGTAGTAAGTGGTATGGTGATGCTGATAAATGTACTGATTCAGTTTGTTTACTTTGTGGTGTTGGGTGTAACTTTAGTTATGAATCTAAATGGAATCGGGTTATGGCTGCAATTCCTAAAAGGGATGGACATACAAGAGGCCAATCTTGTTCTAGAGGGCGGTTCTGTATACCACAGCTGCTTAATGGAATGGACAGACTGAAACAGCCGATGATAAGAAAGAATGGAAAATTGGTCCCTGTAAACTGGGACGAGGCGATATCATACACAACAGAAAAATTAAAAGGATTTAACTCTGATGAAATTGGAATAATTACTTCGCCTTTCCTGACAAATGAATCAGCATATGTATTACAAAAGTTTACAAGAGTAGCTCTTAAAACAAACAACATTGACACTCCAAATAGTGATTTTATCAGACCAATAATAAAAACCATTGTAGAAAGCGGCAATGCACTGTCAAAAGATGGTAAAATTAAAACCCTCGAAGAATCAAAATGGATTATAATTCTGGGGAGAAAGATATTCCTACCCTCCTCGGCACTTAATCCAAGTATATTTAGGGCCAAGAAAAAAGGAGCTAAGATAATACTTATAGATCCTGAAAAAAGAGCAAAAACGCCAAAAATTGTAGATCAAAACTTTAAACTAGGCACTAAACAAACCATGAATTTATTCTATTGTATTGTTCGAAAGCTTTTCGATTTCAAATCAAATCTAGCACAGAAAATCGAAAACTATAATGAATTTGCTAAATCTGTAAACAAAATAGACATAGATAAATTAGGAAAAGGAATCTCTAAAGATATCGAAAAGATAATAGATACAATAGATTCATCTAAAGGCTGCATAATTTTTGATCAGGATTTCTTATGTTGTTCAAATCCAGAAAAACTGATTATGGCAATAATGAATATCCTCATATTATCTGGTAATCCAGAAGGATTTATCCCATATTATCAGGGTGGAAACGATCAAGGAATCTGTGACATGGGAGCAATATGTAATTATCTACCAGGCTATGCGACATTTTCTGATAAAAACGATATTAAAAAATTCGAAGAGCTATGGGACGTTAAACTGCCAAAGGGGAAGGGAAAAGAATATAATGAGATGTTAAACGGAAGAATAAAAGCATTGTATCTCACTGAACCTATCTCTGAGAAAAAATTAAGAAACATTGAGTTTTTGATTTTACAAGATATTTACCCTAGCGGAATCATGAATAAGGCTGATGTAGTGCTACCCACTTGTGCTTTTACTGAAAGTAATGGTACTGTAACTTCGTTGGAACGAAGAATTCAGAATATAAGAAAAGCTGTTGAAGCTCCAGGAATTGCTCGACCTGACTGGAAGATTATATGTGATCTTGCAAAAGAAATGGGTGTTAAAGGTTTTGAATATAAAAATCATCAGGCTATATTCAAAGAGATAAAAGAAGCTATACCGTTCATAGTGGGTAAAGGGATTTGGAGTTTTAAAGATAGAAAAATTTGGCTATTCCCACTTGCCCCAGAAGAAGAAATCAAAGGGCTTCCATTAAATAAACTGCAATACCACTATAGAGGAGCAGACATAGTCGAAAGAGTGGATGATTTTAGAATACAAATTGAAAAAGGAGGGGCATAGTATGTACAAGATTTTGAGTAAATCTGAGATAGTTCCGAATGTACATAAGTTGGTATTAGAAGCCCCAGATATTGCAGAGAAGGCAAAACCTGGTCAGTTTGTGATTCTTATGATAGATGAAACAGGAGAACGCCTCCCTTTCACACTCTCAGATTGGGATGCAAAGAACGGGACCATAACAATTTACTTTTTAGAAGTTGGCCTCTCTACAATGGATTTAGTAAGATTTAAAGGAGAAGAACTATCCGCTGTTATAGGACCATTAGGAAAACCTACACCCATCGATAAATTCGGCACCGTAGTGTTGGGGGGAGGTTGCTATGGTGTTGGAGGTATATACCCCATAGCAAAGGCGATGAAAGAGGCTGGTAATACTGTTATAACCTTAATAGAAGCCAGAAGTTCATACCTTCTCTATAATGAAGAGGGATTAAGAAGGGTCTCGGACAGATTTATCGTTGCTACGGAAGATGGTACGAAGGGCGAGAAAGGCAAGGTTCACGACGTTATCGAGAATTTGATACAAGAGGAAAGCATCGATCGAGCCTATTTTATCGGCTGCACTTTTATGATGATGAACTGTTTAAACAAAACAAAAACCCACGATATAACTACATTCGTAGCCTTGAACCCTATCATGGTTGATGGCACTGGTATGTGTGGATGCTGTCGTTGCTCAGTAGATGGAAAGACAAAGTTTGCTTGCGTAGATGGTCCGATATTTGAAGCAAAAGAAGTTGATTGGGATCAGTTGTTTAAAAGAAATGCAGCTTATAGTCAGCAAGAGGCAATTATATATCAGTTCCATTCGTGTGAATCTGAGGGGGTATAAATCTATGGATGCAAAAGACAAGCTGAAGATACCAAGACAAAAAATGCCTGAACAAAATCCAAATGCTAGAGCAAAGAATTTTATGGAGGTTCCATTAGGGTATTCACCAAAAACAGCTCAGCTCGAAGCACAGCGATGTCTACATTGTAAGATTCCAAAATGTATGGAAGGCTGCCCAGTTGGTGTCAAAATACCAGAATTTTTGAAATTAATAGTAGAAGGAGACTTTGCTGCTGCAGCAAGAAAAATCAAAGAAACAAATTCATTACCAGCTGTTTGCGGTCGTGTTTGCCCACAAGAAAGTCAATGTGAAGCAACATGTATTCTTGGAAAGAAGAAAGAACCTGTTGCTATCGGTCGTCTGGAGCGTTTTGTAGCAGATTACGAAAGAGAAAAAAACCTTATAAAACTCCCAAAGAAACTTCCATCTAACAAAAAGAAAGTAGCAATAATCGGCTCAGGACCATCTGGATTAACAGTTGCTGGAGATTTAATTAAACTTGGATATGAGGTTACAATCTTTGAAGCATTGCATAAACCTGGAGGAGTTTTAATATATGGAATTCCGGAATTTCGTCTGCCTAAGGCAATTGTTGAAGCAGAGGTTGATTATTTAGTCAAACAAGGGGTAAAACTTGAACTAAATAAGGTTATCGGAGCATCAAAATCAGTTGAAGATCTAATGAAAAAAGATGGTTACGACGCAATATATATTGGGGTTGGAGCAGGATTACCTAGATTTATGAGGATTGAAGGAGAAAATCTATCCAATGTCTATTCAGCTAATGAATACCTCACTAGAATAAATCTCATGAAGGCGTATCTATATCCTCAGCATTATACCCCAATTGCTTTGGGAAGGAAGGTTACAGTGGTAGGTGGGGGAAATGTCACTATGGACTCAGCGAGATGTGCCTTGCGAACTGGTGCTGAAAGCGTCACAGTTGTATACAGGCGGGCAAGAGAACAGATGCCTGCCAGAGCAGAAGAGATCCACCATGCAGAGGAAGAAGGAATTTTCCTTAAACTTTTGAATAATCCTGTTGAACTCATCGGCGATGATAAAGGAGCTGTTAAAGAGATGAAATGTATCAGGATGGAACTTGGGGAGCCAGATGACTCTGGACGAAGACGTCCTGTTCCCATTGAAGGGTCAGAGTTCCCCATCAAAACCGATCTTGTGATCATGGGCATTGGAGCTGGTGCAAACCCTTTACTTACCTCAACCTTACCAACACTGGAGCTGAACAAGTGGGGCTATATTGTCGCTGATGAAAATGGAAAAACATCTATGAAAGGAGTTTTTGCTGGGGGAGATATTGTAACTGGTGCTGCAACAGTGATATCTGCCATGGGTGCTGGGAAACGTGCGGCACGAGCAATAGACGTACATGTAAGATCTAAAAAGTAGTTAAAACATTTCCAAAAAGAGCTTGTTTATTTTGATTTTGAAAATCTACTGAATTTAAACTCGGATTTGTATTGAAAAGCAGAACCGATAAGATATCCCCCAATAAGATAAACAATTAACAACACAATAGGTATAACTCCTGTTTTTCCCACAATCACAGCATATCCAAGAATAGCAGCAAAGGGGACGTCAAGAAGAATTGTCTTCCTATGGTCAATAGCTTTTTCTTTTGTTAAAAATCTATACATGATGAAGATTTGAGAGGGTATGCCATAGAGTAGAATAAACAAGAGATAATAGATGTTGTTGAAATATAAAAATGCAATAAAACAACAAATGATAAATCCTATTTTCAAAAGACATCCGTAGATAAAATAGGGGTGTGTTAGAGTGAGTTTTTTATTGTTCTTCACATTGGTGACAACCGCTAGGCTTTTTACGCCGACACTTCGATCTGCATCAACATCTTTTAGGCCGTTTTCCCATTGTGCAAAAGCGGTTGCTGCAAAGATAATAACGCCGATAAAAATCCAAGTATATACTGTTGGCATTCCTCCTATTGCAAAAACACCGAAAAGAACGTAGAATGCATACGCAACAGAAAATGAAAGGTCATAGGATACGAGATATTTTTTCCCTTTCCATCCATACCAGAGAAGCCATACATATGCTGGTATAAAACAGAGAAAGGCCATAAAAACAGAGATATACTCAGTGGTAAGAAGGAGGAGGAGAATGAGCAGTGCACAAGCAATTGTTCCTCCATAAATAAAACGTACCGCGTCTTTTTTAGATAAGATGCCGCTTGCGACAGGATTTCTTGAAGGCACATACGTATGAGCATCCAATTCTATGTCACCTAAAGCAATATACGTGTTCAGTGTCATATGAGCAAAAATAGCAAGAATCGTGAAATACACAATATGATACCATTCAACCGGTGCTGCTGTTGCAGTTAATGCACCAACAATCGAGATAGTTGCAGTTGTTGTGATACCTTGTGTTCTACCGATATCTGCAAAGGCCCTAAATTTTTCAAACATTTAATGTAAAAATATAGGTTCATTATAAAAACCTATAGGATGAGAATCGATGGGTTTTTATGGTACATTGATTTTACTCATTGTCAAATGATTCGTAAATACTTGGAGATTAGCCGTCTTTTCAACATGGGTCTCACAGGTGTCGCACCAGTACTTGGCGCGTTATCAATGTGGGGTGTCGACAAAATCACGTTCTTTCAACTGTTCATCCTTTTTTGCATTGGTTGTTTTTCACATGTCTACGGGTTTGTCATCAATGATCTCGTCGACATCAAAGTAGATAAACTTTCAAAAGAACTCATCGCACGTCCACTAGTAAGCGGGCGTATTACCAGAAAAAAAGCAGCCTATTTCGCCGTTGCTTGCATGATATTTTCATTTATCTTGTCAACATTCTTTTTTAAAGAACTGGTAAGTTATTTCTTACTTATCTCGATTTTAATACTTGCCTATATCCTTGCAACCATCTATGATTTTTCAAGTAAAAAATATCCAGGAATGGACGTTTTTGTCGCAGGAGCAATATTTCTCCTTATACTCTTTGGTGCAGCTACGGTGTCTATCGAGCAACTTCTTTCAAATCCCTTGATCTGGATTGTTGCACTCATTGGAGCATTACAAGTATTATTCATGAATATGATTAACGGTGCCATCAAAGATATCGACCATGATAAAAAGGGTATGGCAAACACCCTTGCGATCAGATTAGGAACGAAAACACGGGGAGGAGTAATAACCTTACCAAGGGCCTTTAAAACAGTTGGATACACCATAGAACTCGTTCGAAGTTTTTTGATATTTGTACCGTTTCTTTTTCTCTTTCCTTTCAATCAAATAGGGGAAATTACTATTCTTCTGCGGATTGCTGTTCTTCTTGTGTTTACCGTAATAACGCTCTTTTCGATTTATAAACTGTTTTCCATCAAAACATTTGACCGGGATTGCATACGAAAATGCATAGGCGTTATCGTGATTTTTATGTACTCGACAACACCGATAATGTTGAGTTCTTTGAATATTTATATAATACTTGTCGCGTTTGTTCCACCCTTGTGGTTTACCTCTAGTAATCTCGTGTTACATGGGACGTTGCTTGAACCAAAAACAATGTAGAATCTTATCCCGTTGTAACTGGAGATACAATCTTAGGTGATTTCTCTTTTTTCTTTGCCGCTTTAATAAGCCCATCAAACATTGGAGACGGCTTCATAGGTCTTGATTTAAACTCAGGATGTGCCTGCGTTGCAACAAAAAATGGATGATTTGGTAGTTCCATAAATTCCATTAAAACGCCGTCAGGTGATCTCCCTGAAAAAATAAGACCCTGTTTTTCAAGCGTCTCAACATATTCTGGATTCACTTCATATCTATGACGGTGTCGTTCATGCACCTTATTTTTTCCATAGAGTTTCTGTATCAAGGTTCCTTTTGTAAGGACTGCAGGATAGGAGCCAAGACGCATTGAAGCACCATATCGAGACTCCCGCAGTATCTTCACCTGCTCTGGAATGAAATCTATTACTGCATAGGGAGTGTTTTTATCTACTTCTGTTGAGTCGGCGTTTTTTAGACCACAAACATTTCTTGCATACTCAACAACAGCAAGCTGCATACCTAAACATAAACCAAGGTATGGGATGTTGTTTTCATGTGCATACTTAATGGTTGCAATCTTTCCCTCGATTCCAGAAAGACCAAAACCACCGGGAACAATAATACCATCTACCATATCAAGATTAGAAATTTTTTCAGGCTGCTTTTCAAAGAGTTTTGAATCAATCCATTCTATCTCAGGTGATACATTGTTGTTCCACGCAGCATGTTTTACCGCCTCAATAACAGAGATATAGGAATCAGAGAGTTTGTATGCACCGATATCGAAATATTTACCAACAATTCCTATCTTTATTTTTTTATCGAGTTTTTTAATGTTTGTAATAAAGTTTTTCCATGTTTTTAAATCATTTTCTCCTTTTCTCAAATGTAGCTTACGAAGTATTTTTTTACAAAGCTCTTGTTCCTCAAAAAGCAGGGTAATGCCGTACACATTTTCAACATTGGAGTCAGAAATGACATCCTCTTCATGGACATTACAAAACAAAGCGATTTTTTCCTTTCGCACGTTATCAAGAGGTTTTTCGCTACGAGCAATAATAAAATCAGCCTGTATACCAATTTCTCTCAAAAGTTTTACAGAATGCTGGGTTGGTTTTGTCTTTGCCTCACCAAGTGTCTCAAGCACTGGTACATAGGTGACATGGACATAGAGAACGTGATCGCCTTCATATTTCATCTGCCTGACAGCCTCTAGAAATAAAACGTTTTCATAGTCACCAACAGTACCACCGATTTCTACAATTACAAAATCATATTTTGTTTCCTTTGCAGGCATTCTAATTCTTCGTTTAATTTCGTCAGTTACATGAGGGATTGGTTGTACGGTTTTCCCTAGGTATTTGCCTTTTCTTTCTTTTTCAATAACAGCACCATAAACTTGACCTGTAGTAATATTATGATATTTGAGGATATCAATATCAAGGAATCGTTCATAATGACCAAGATCCTGATCAATCTCGCCACCATCTTCGGTGACCCAGACCTCACCATGTTCTGTTGGTCGAAGCGTTCCTGCATCACAGTTTATGTATGGATCGATCTTTATCGCTGTAACTTTGTATCCATGAATCTGCAAGATTTTTCCGATAGATGCCGTCGTTATTCCCTTGCCAAGACCAGAAATGACTCCACCTGTTACAATTATATAATTTACCATCCTAACTTTTCCACCCCAATAAACAGAAAACTAGAATAGGTTATATGATTTAAATGATTTTGGTTTTCGTAAAATCAGATGAAAAAAACGTATTTTAGGTTGTACCTTGATATATTTTAATTTAACGCACCAAAAAAAACTATTCCAGATCCAAACCACGTGATAGAAAGGAGGTAATACCATATATTTTCAACACTAAAAACCATTCCCAGAAGTAGTACTATCCATGGCAGAATAAGCAATAGGACCATCTGCAGTAAGGTCTTAACCTGTTCTGTTAACTGTATCTCCATATGTCATCAGTACGTACTCTTTAAATCGCTTTCGTATAATACATGTATTATAAATAGCTTTACCTGCCCTAAAACTCTTCTGTAAGAACAGTTCTATTACATAAAATATTGTTCTTGATGATGAAGTAAGAAAGTAAATAGAATCGCCTAAAATATGCTATCCCAATCGGAGCAGAGCTCCGGGGCATTACGCAGATTTTCGAGACGGCGATTCTTCATCAACTGACGTTGATAAGAATTGATACAATTTCATCTGTGATTTAGAAACTCCTTGACTCAGAATATATTTCTCCATCTCTCTTACATCATAACCATCTCCCACGGTATCTATATGTCCTCCTTCTGACCAAAAATGACCACCCCAAAGTTCCTCTTCAAGTTCAGGAAACTGTTTGAAAAAGTTGTTTTGCAGTAATGCTTTTACATATCTGCATGATTTTCGAAGGAAAATATCTTGGCGCTGCTTCAATAAGTAAGTGAAGATGATTTCTCTCAAAACCAACCGCTTGAAAACTGAGATAATATCGTTCAGAAATACCAGAAAGAATATCTTTAATGGCATCAAAAATCTCATCATTTACGAGATTTTTACGATATTTGAGAACAAATACCATATGGTATCTTATACGATAACTACAATGGGATGCATATCTTACTTCCATAAAATGTTGATTGCTAAAGCTGTTTAAAAATCAACCGGAGCAGAGCTCCGGGGTATTAAACCCATCCAGGAATAAATTTACCCTTTGTTTTTTCCTTCTGAAAGTATAGATGGGGTAATGTGCATATCAACAGGACGGAAAAAGAGAGAATTGATTATAAGCACTCAGTAAGTTCTTTTTATTGTATATCTATTCCACCATAGCAAAAACCTGAAACATGTACTGTATAACCAAATAATCCTATCTCAGACATTTTGATGAATATGCCGTTTCTGAAACTTAC
>JAUWYM010000084.1 GCA_030615845.1 Thermoplasmatota archaeon
ATCAAGGAAAAGCCCTTGGAACAGCACATGCCATAGGAATGGTTGAACGATTTGTCGATGATTTTATTGTTCTCTGCGGAGACACAATATTTGGAACAAAAGATATAAAAAATATCATAAAAGAAGAGGTAAGCATAGGACTCTTTGAAGTAAAAAACGCAGAAGAATATGGAATTGTCGAAACAAAAGAAGGAAAAGTTATAAAGATCTATGAAAAAATGAATAAACCTTTTTCAAATGTCATCAACGCTGGCATCTATCATTTCAATAAAGAAATTTTTAACTACATTAGAAAAACAAATAAATCACCAAGAGGTGAATATGAAATTACAGATTCGATAAACCTCCTACTCAACAAAAAAGAGATGAAAGGAATTTTTCTAAAGGAATGGAAAGACGCCGTATATCCCTGGCATCTGCTTGACGCAAATGAAGAAATTCTGAAAAAAACAGAAAAGAAAATAGAAGGCGTTGTAGAAGAAAATACGACAATAAAAGGAAACGTTGTCGTCGGAAAAGGCAGTATAATACGTGCTGGCAGCTACATTGAAGGACCAGTCATTATTGGCACCAACTGTAAGATCGGGCCAAACTGCTACATACGACCACATACTGCAATTGGAAACAATTGCCATATCGGTAATGCATGTGAGATAAAAAACTCAATAGTGATGGATAACAGCAATGTTCCTCATCAGAATTATGTCGGCGATTCTATTATCGGCTGTAATTGCAACCTAGGAGCAGGAACAAAAATTGCAAATCTACGACTCGATAAAAAAAATATCAACGTTATTATCAATGGAAAAAAACTAGATACAAAAAGAAGAAAATTTGGAGCAGCTATTGGCGACAATGTACAGACGGGAATAAATGCAACGATAAATATTGGAACAACTATTGGAAACAACTGTTTTATAGGACAAGCAGCATCCGTCAAAGGCGAGATCACACCATACAGTAAAATACTGTAACATTTGTTTGTTTATACCTCATTTATATACATCTTTTTGATTTGCTCCCATGTAATGATCGCCAGAAAATCCTTCTTAATCGTATCCTCACAATTCTTCGCTCGATTCCTAGGATGGATCGGACTTTTCATACTGGCAAAGCTTTGGGGAGATCATGCACCAGTAGCACTTGGATACATCGGATTTGCTATGGCATTTCTTACATTATTTCATCTTATTGCAAAATTTGGTTTCCTTGAAGCACATGTAAAACGAATTTCAGAAGGAAAAGATCTAGGAACCTGCATCGGCACCTATGCAGCGATCAAAATACTCTTTACAGGGATAATGGTACTTAGCGTATTTGTCTCAATATTTTTATTAAAACTATTATTTCATGAACGATTTTTAGATGAAGCAAGCACGTCTATTATTTACATCTTTTTAATTTACTTTATCTTCTTAAATCTAAAAGAAATCCCCATGCAAACTTTCAGCGGGACAAAAGAAATAGTAAAACGACAAATAACCTGGGTAACGGAAAACATCATAAAAATCCCACTCACAATACTTGTAGCTCTTGCAGGGGTAAGCGCAATAGGCATCTCACCATTTGTAATCTGGCCGCAGTCCCTTCAGTCACTGCAACAATTCCTTGCAGACCACCCAACTGGCTCTCTTGCAATGACCTACGTGTTTGGATGCATAGCATCATTTCTCGTAGGAATGTGGCTCCTACGAAAATACCCATTGAAAAAACCAAGTTTGAAACTATCTAAAAGCTATCTATCCTTTGGCATCCCCATAACAATCATCTCACTCATCGTAGTTATCTCTATAAATGTTGACAAGGTAATGATCGGATATTTTTGTACACAAGCAGAAGTGGGGTACTACTACACAGTACAACAGCTATCTGAAGTTATAGTTATTCTTTCAACAGCACTAGGTATTGTCCTATTTCCAACACTTTCAGAATACCACGCAACGAACAACTTCAAAGGCCTTGTTAGAACAACACATCAGGCAGAACGATATATCTCAATGGTGACAGTCCCTATCATAGTACTAATTATAATATTTGCGAAACCAATAATCTATTTTATGCTTAGCGATGCTTTTATTCCTGCAGCACCAGTACTCATAATAATAGCACTCTATGCTTTTATTTTAGGCATTATGAAACCATATTCTTCCCTAATAGCTGGAATGAACAGACCAGGTGTAGCCGCAAAAATTGGTATAACAATGTGTACCGTCAACATCGCTCTTAATTATTTGTTTATACCAAAAGGAGGGATTCTCTCCTCATTTGGAATTGATGGCGCAGTAGGAGCAGCAATTGCAACACTTGTATCAATGCTTATTGGACTTTTTGGATTCCAACTCGCAGCAAAAAAAATGACCAAGATGAAAATTTTACAAAGCCACATCCCATGTCACATAATTGCAGGCGTTGGTATGGGACTACTATTGTATTATTCATCTAAACTATTTGTTCCATCGGTGTATTGGTACCATTTACTTGGATTTGCTGGAATAGGAGTAGCATTATATCTCGGAATGTTATTTATATTGAAGGAGTTTAAAAAACAAGACTTTGATTTTTTCTGGAACATGATACATCCTAAGAAAATGATGAAATATATAAAATCTGAAATGAAGGGGAAAAACAGAGAATAAGAAAAAAAGATGAGTAATAACATTATTTTTAAAGTTATTACTAATATGTCCACTGAATGAAGGTCTGTATCGGAGGCGCATTTGATCCGTTCCATAAAGGACATAAATTTCTTATCAGAAAAGCATTAGAACTTGCTGGTGAAAGAGGTTTTGTATTCATAGGAATCACAGACGGAGAAATAATCAAAAATAAGGAGGACGTCGCATCTTTTAAGGAGAGAAAAAAAGCTATAGAACAGTTTCTTGCAGAAGTGAAATCATCTAGAACTGTAACAATACAACCTATTTATGATAAATTTGGCCCATCTGTTGAAGAGGATTTTGATGCAATAGTTGTATCTCCAGAGACAAGGGCAACAGCAGAGGAGGTTAATAAAGAACGGAAGAAATTACAGAAAAAACCGTTAAAAATCGTGCAAATCTCTTTTGTATTAGCTGATGATAACATGCCGATCAGTTCTACAAGAATTAGAAGAAGAGAAATCAATGAAAACGGTAGAATTCTTTAGAGAGATTAATTTTATATAGGCTAATTACATCCGCTCTGAAAGGTGATTAAAGTTGACATATGTTATCTTCGAAGTGAAATCCGAAAACGTGGGTAAGATCAACACATTAACAAAAGATGATCTTGTAAGTAGACAAAGCATACTTACCCGCGATTCAAGTTCTCTTGACTTAGAAAAAGATGTTTCCTATGTTAAAATAGAAGGCAGTGACAAAGGTTTAAAACGAGCAAAAGAGCTAGCAAAAGAACTAAAGTTCAAAAAACTTGATGAAAAAAAGGCAAAAAAAGTCGATGAAAAAATCAAAGAGCAAGAAGACTCTGCTGCTTATGGCATGGGAATGATTTTTGACTAACTCATATCTTCCAATAGCTTGCTAACTCATTCTTAATTTTATTAATTATTAGTTCGACATTTGTATCTTCCTCTGTGACGTCATCAAATGTTACTTGACGAGAAATCATTTGTCCAAGTTGAGAAACAAGGCATTTTCCAATCCAATTGAGGTTGTATCCACCTTCAAGGGTACAAACTATTTTCGGTTGAATATTTTGGAATTTTGCTATTATCTCCCCAAAGAAGTTAGATGTTAGCTTAAGTCCACCAAGGGGATCCAAATGGTGGGAATCATACCCTGAAGAAATAATTACAAGGTCAGGTTTAAACTGTCGAGCAATTGGGAGAAATATTTCATCAAGTAATTGAGAGACAGCTTCATTACCGTTACCATGACTTAGAGGAGCATTTATGGTATACCCCTTACCATCTCCATCCCCAATGTCTTCAATAGGGCCTGTACCAGGATAATGTGGATAGAGGTGAAATGACTGATACATGATATCTTTTCTATCATAGAGAAGATATTGTGTTCCGTTGCCATGATGGACATCGCAATCAAAAATGAGTACTTGTTTTCCTGTTTTTGAAATCTCATTTGCTGTAAGTGCGGCATTGTTGAAGAGGCAAAATCCCATTGATATGTCATGGGTTGCATGATGACCTGGTGGTCGTACTAGGGCGAATCCGTTATCTGCTTTTCCGTCAAGCACGTTCCTGCTAAGCTGAAGGAGTCCTCCTGCTGCTTTTCGAGCGGTTTCATAATCTGATTTACAAACATAGGTATCCATATCTATCCATGAATCGCCTATAGAGCTTAGGTCTTTGACCTGCTGAATCATCTCATCGGAATGCAACAAATAAAGTGCTTCTTCACTTATAAGATCAGGCTCGAAGAAATCAAGTTCGTCATAAAAAGATGTGTTTCGCATTTCATTTAACATAACATGAAGTCTTTTCGCGTTTTCAGGATGACCAGCATTATCGTGTCTACTGAAGTCATTTGAATATGCAATCTGTGTTGTCATACAAAATCAACAAAATAAAATACGGTAGTTCCATATAAGGTTAATTCTAAGTAGATATAATGTATTGATGGTTAAAAGCACGGGGGAACAAAAAGCTATGAGCGACATGTTACTTGGTATTTCACCAGATTATCTGTATTTCCAAGGTAAAACGCCTAAACCAGTCTCAGATGTACATAGCCCATATTTTCTTGCTTTCACAGAAGTAAACGCAAATATTGAAACCGTTCGAAACAAACTCTTGGAACAATGGGATAAAAACAAGGCAGATCATGAGAAACTATCGAAAATAAAAGAGATAGGCAAAATTGAGACATATCGCAGTTTTTGTGATTTTAATAAAACAAGAAAAGTATTTAAGGTGTATACGAAAGAATCATATGTCGTTCCTGAGATAAGCAATTATCTTTTCTTTGAACATAACCTCTCTACTGCAGAACATGACATTCCTTATAAACAACGAGCGCTGACTGATCTTGCAGCAGATGATACGGTTTGGCTTTTTGATACATTTGGTGAAAAAAAGTTGGTGTAGGTCTTTGTCTATGATATTGAAACAACGCAGTTTGCCGAGGTAAAAAAAT
>JAUWYM010000049.1 GCA_030615845.1 Thermoplasmatota archaeon
TTCACTGACTTTCTCTAGTGTCATGGCTGTTTTTAAATCCAAGGCTAGTCCGCATTGGCTGCAAAACTTGCTCAGTGGGGAATTTTTATATTTGCATCTTGGGCAGAGTTGTAGGCCATGCTCAAGACTTTTCTCTTCTCCCTTGATTTTTATGCCACTTACCTTCAGCAACTTCTTATCTAAATCCTCGCCGCTCAAGTGCGTATAAACAGAGGCCATCCTGCTATCTGGTGTCCAGCCGAACATGACCTTTAGCTCCTGTTCGCTAAGGACACTAGACAGCTGAGTAGCCTTCATATGCCTGAGTAGGTGGGGATGTATGTCCTTTTTTAGCCCTGATTTCTTTTTATATTTCTCGAAAAGCCAGTATACAGAGTTAAGTGCTATTCCCTCGGGAATCATTTTTCCTTCTGAATCTCTACTTAGGGTACTTTGCCAGATGGGTGCATCTGGGTTATCTTTGAATGGATGCTGGTTTAGCCATGTCTGCAGATCAGGGGCGCCTTCAATGAGTCGAACTCGCCGCATCCCTGTTTTGCCATTGAGAATGAGTACGGCACCGTATTGATCGAACTCCACATTTTTTATCCTCAGATCTAAGATCTCGCTTATTCTTCCGCCTGAATCCCAAAGAACCATCATCAATGCTCTATCTCTAGAGTTATCTGTTGAATTGACAAATCGATAAAACTCTTCTTTTGTTAGAAAATGGTCGATAGGGAGTTGTTTTTTTCCATTTCTGTATTTAATCCATGAAACCTGTTCAGGGTATTCTTTTTCTTTCATTTCATATAGCCATTGATAGAACTTCCTGATTCTCATCGCTGCGTTGTTCCAAGAATTGACATTGCCGTTCTTGGTAGTCTGTCGCAAATACTCCTTTATATCTTCTGTTGTTGCGTTCTTAAACGGTTTTTTTAAATGTCTTGCGAAACCTAAGAGGACAGAGATGCAAGCGTATCGTGTTCTCGGGTTGAACCCTTCATCTTCCATATGTTCTACAAATTTTTCTAAATCTTTTTTTTGCGAAGAATCCAGCGTTTTACTGTGAATCCACTGTTTCGTCAACCTCTCGCATTTTTCCTCTAGCCTAGCAGTTGAAGTTCTAGGCATCTGGTCCTTTGTCATTCCGTCTTCGTGACACCTTAATGCTTATCCTGTATAAATAACCATTGTTTGAGTAAAATCTTATAATTGTATCAATCATCCCTGGTATTACGTCTGCGACAGGAACAATTCTTGCTATGAATGCACGAGAAGGATCCGGAAATGAACAAACAATAGTGACGCTCTCATCAGTCAATACGGCATCCGCATTTTCTGTTATCGTTGTATTATTTATTATCCTGCGACCACGTAGTGGTGCGGCACTTGCGATAAATGAGCTTATCTCTGTTGAGGAATGGACTGCTCTAATGATCCCAACAACACTCATTTATCTTCTCATGTTTCTCATACTCGCCGGGTCGCTTTCATATTTTTTAACACTTTCTATTGGAAAAATATTTGCCAGAAAGTTTGCCAACGCACCATACTCATTAATTGTGACACTTACCATTGCGATGATTTCAATACTTGTCTTCCTATTTACAGGATTTATGGGCCTTTTCATTCTTGCCTCTGCGACATGTATCGGTTTTCTACCAGTATTTTGGGGCGTGAGAAGAAGCCATTGCATGGGTCTGCTGTTAATTCCAATTATTCTTCATTTTCTCTAAATACCGCATCCTCGGCAGAGTCAAAACAATCTTTCACATCAATATTGTATTTCTTTGCAACAAGCAATACCGCAACCTCAGAAATGATGTTTTTTTCTGCTTCAGCCTGTTTGATCTCTTCAAAAATATCCTTAGGTTCTTTATCTGTTTTTTCAACAATACGCTGCACAACAACATCGACAACATCCTGTTCCTCGTCTTCTTTTGACTCGGACTTTTCTACCGTAAAAGATTTTTTCGAAGGATAAAAACCAATAGGCACAGTAATTTTTTCAACATCAAAAATTGGAGTCAACAACCCCTCCTTTTTTACCAAGAGTTTTTGCTGTAATGCATATGTTACAAACTCTCTTGATTCTCTTGCGGAAAACCAACCTAATTCAAGAGAGAGAGGAAGATAGATTTCTGATTCTTTTAGCTTGTTTTTTCCGCTTCGTTTGAAAAGAAATGATATAATAGTATGTGCTTCAGAATTCACGGTGTTTCACCTTTTTCCATGTGTTAAGTTCTATCAATACTGCTGAGGCCCCAATGTTTTTCCAGTACGAAAAAAAAGTTTCATCAGATTCTATGACCGTTGCATTAAATCTCTTGCATATGTTTTTGATTGCCTCAGCATAAATAAAGTCTCTTTTGAACTTGTCTTTATCCGAAGATATAACAAAACCATCAACATCAGGCGATAATGAAAAGGAAGATATTTGATCTGTGCGGTTTTGGGGACCAAGCATTTCATAGATATTGCTTTCAGTAATCTCTCTTATACTGGAGATATCTACTTTGGGCCACAGATTTTTCCTCAGAGTTATGCTTGTTGCACCCGCCATGACAACGTCAACGACATCACCAAGCGTTCGAGGTCCACAGTCAACCCAAATTTTACAATGTTCAGATAATTTTGGATAGGTACAAAGATTTGGTTTGTCTCTCTCCACTCCGTCTTTATCATAAACGTAGATCTCTGTATCTTTATCAACATATGCTAACATCTCTTTAAGAGAGAGTACGTCTCCGTCTTTTCCTGCATATATTTTTCTTTTTTGAAAATAGATAAGAGGAATAATCTTCATGTGCCTACAAACTAGTACCACCAATAAAAAACTTTTCAGAAAGTACCAAAAAGGGGAATCGACTGGGTTTTTATCTTCCCAACTTTTTTTCTGTCTCAGCAATCTTAAGTCTTGCTTGTATAACCGTGTCTGGATTTAGGGATATGCTGTCGATTCCGCATTCAACTAAAAACTCTGCAAACTCCGGGAAATCAGAAGGCGCCTGCCCGCAGATACCAACCTTTCTTCTTGGTTCATGATTGTGTGCCGTTGTTATGACTTGAGAGATGAGTCGTTTTACCGCCTCATTTCGCTCGTCAAAGATATGGGCGACAAGATCAGAATCCCGGTCAAGACCAAGAGTGAGTTGTGTGAGATCATTTGAACCAATACTGAATCCATCGAAAATATCTGCGAATTGATCAGCAACCACCACATTTGATGGAATCTCACACATCACATATACTTCAAGACCATTTTCCCCCTGTTTTAATCCAAATTCATTCATTATCTCAATAACCTTGCGTCCTTCTTCAGGCGTTCGGCAGAACGGAATCATGGGTTTTACGTTAGTAAGACCCATTTCATCTCTCACTTTTTTTATGGCTCTACATTCAAGCCCATATGCTGGTTTGAATTTCTCATCATAATACCGAGAAGCGCCTCTCCAACCAATCATAGGATTGCGTTCTTCCGGTTCGTAAAGACGACCACCAACAAGGTTTGCATATTCGTTGGTTTTAAAATCAGACATACGAACAATAACATCATTTGGATAAAATCCTGCAGCGATCTTTGCAACGCCTCTTGCAAGGGTATCAACAAAAAACTCAACTTTGTCGTCATAGCCCGTGCTTCTCTCATCGATTTTTTTGATAATTTCTGCGATTTCCGGGTCCGTCTTTGCCCGTTCTTTTAACTGGTTATATTCAAGAAGTGCCAGTGGGTGAATACCGATATATGAGTTGATGATGAACTCTTCTCTTGCAAGACCCACACCATCGTTTGGTATTTGACTTTGTTGAAATGCTTTCTCAGGGACACCGACGTTCATCATGATTTTCGTCTTAGTTGATGGCAAACTATCTAATTTTAACTCGTCAACTCTGTATTTCAATAAACCCTCGTATATCCTGCCGACGCCTTCGGAGCAGTCAATGGTTACCTGTGAACCGCTTGAAATTTTCGAAGTACCGTCTCCTGTACCAATGACACAAGGAATGCCAAGCTCACGGGAGATGATCGCCGTATGGCATGTCCTCCCACCTCTGTTTGTTACGATCGCCTCTGCTATTTTCATAATCGGTTCCCAATCCGGATCCGTCATATCAGTAACAAGCACCTGGCCTTTCTGAAAACGGCCAATGTCTTTTGCATCTTCAATGACATTGACGTCTCCTTGACCGATTTTACTACCTACTGCTTCTCCTTCAGCGATTTGCTTTCCTTTTTCTTCAAGTACATACGTTTGTAACACCGCAGCATCCTTTTGTGAATGCACTGTTTCAGGCCTGGCCTGTACAATATAAAGATCACCGGTCTGCCCGTCTTTTGCCCATTCGATATCCATTGGTTTTTGATAATGTTCTTCGATGATGTTTGCCCATCGCGCAAGCGTTAAAAGTTCATCGTCGTTGATGACAAATTTCTTCTTGTCTTCTTCACTGACTTCCTGCTGGAGTGTTCCATGTTCTCCATAGATCATACGTTTCTCTTTTGATCCAAGTTTTTTCTCAAGAATAGGTTTAAACCCTTGGTGTAATGTTGGTTTAAATACATAGAATTGATCAGGATTCACTGTCCCTTGTACAACGTTTTCTCCAAGACCATAGGCTCCTGTTATGTATACTGCGTCCTTAAATCCGCTTTCTGTATCAATAGAAAACATCACTCCAGATGAGGCAAGATCAGAACGCACCATCTTTTGCACACCAACTGAAAGGTACACGCTGAAATGATCAAATCCTTTGTCTGTTCTATAGGATATGGCTCTGTTGGTAAAAAGGGAGGCAAAACAATCCCTTACCTTTTCTAAAAGTTCTTCTTCTCCACGAACGTTGAGATATGTTTCTTGTTGCCCTGCAAAGCTTGCATCTGGTAGATCCTCTGCTGTCGCACTGCTTCGTACTGCAACATCAACGTTTTCTCCATAGCGTTTCTCCATGTTTCTATATTCTTGACGAATAACCTCTTCCAGTTCAGGCGGTATTGGTGTACTTTTAATGAGATTTCTTATTTTTCCTCCTCGTTCTGCAAGGTTGTGAACGTCATGTGTGTTGAGATCAGAGAGTATCTCTCTTATTTTTGTATCGACTCCTGCTTTTTCAATCATGTATTTGTATGCATAGGCTGTGATGGCAAAACCAGAGGGAACATTGACGCCTTTTTCACCAAGAGTTCTAATCATTTCTCCAAGTGAAGCATTTTTTCCACCAACTGATGGGACATCTTCAATACGTAAGTCTTCAAACCATTTTACAAATTCTTCAATCATTGCATCTCCTCTTTAGATCTATAATGTTAACGGAAATAATCATTGCGTTTCTCCTTAAATCTGTAGGGTTAACGGAAACATACATATAAACTCTTTTTAAAAGATTTGCACGAATTATCTCAATTTTTGACGAAAAATCTGGTTTTTCCCTGTTTTTCATTCCTCTAAAAAAACTGCAGTTGCAATGACTGTAGTCCACAGTCCGTTTTTGTCTCCTTTGGCTGTTTGCGTCATACTATGTGTCCTCACAATTTTTCCACTCATCTTGTATTCTTGTTTTCGTTCATCCCATGCTTTATCAGGATCAAACTCGAGACCTAATGTGGTTGCAAGCATAGTCGCTGCAAGATCCTCGGTATAGTCGCCTACTATTTTGGAGGATTCACCGAAGCCATGACGTTCTGAAATGTATCCATATGAGTTGTCTTTCGGTATTGCTACTCCCACAGAGGCACTTATCAATCTATTTGGCTCTTTTGTAGAGTTTTGAGACATGACGCAATAAATTATTTGACCGGGATTTATCGATTTAATGCCCTTCTCTTTTGGTATTATTTTACAGTCTGGAGGAATGATGCTTGATACTTTTACTAAATTGCATTTTTCGATTCTAGCTTTGCGTAACGCCAATTCAAAAGATTGCAACTGATCTTTATGTCTACCAGCGCCTCTGGTAAAAAACACCTTTTTAGGAACCATGTTTTTCCAGACAAGAAATTTTGGATTATAAATATATCTATGATTTAGGCCTTTCTTCTTCCTGCTCGTCTTTTGGTTCCATTTGCTTTTTCAATAGATCCCTCATTTGTTTTTGGACATCTACTTGTTCTTTTTGATAAGCGACTTGCTCTTGTTGATAAGGAGTGATGACGCTTTCTTGCACTGCACTTTCAACCAATTTTTTTATCTCTTTATAGGGATGTACGCCATGGAGTTCGTAGTAGCTTCTCGTCCGGGGTGTTTGTACTTCTCTTCCGCCACCGAACAATCCAAAAAATCCAACCTTTTTTTCACCTATTTTTACACCACCTGCGGCAAATGACTGATCGCTTCCAAGGCCAAAACCTGATTGGCTGATTGGAATGATTGTTCCAAATCCAAAGATTTGCCCTAGGATTCCTTGTTCTGAATTTATATCTGATATTTTGTCGTATCTGAGTGTTCTTTCTCTTT
>JAUWYM010000140.1 GCA_030615845.1 Thermoplasmatota archaeon
ATTTTGATGAGATCTTTTGGAGATCCAACTGCATCTTCTGAATATTGGGAATGAATATGTAAATCCAATTTTAACATAATTTAAACATCCAGTTGCAATTGGTAGTCCACCGCTCTATTAGAAATTTACGGTTAATCAGTCATAATTATTAGAGATTTCTCAAAAAAAGATATTAGACTGTAAAAACAACAATCCATACAACAATATTAACAATTATCGCAAAAAGTCCCATCCGGTAGCTATTTGCCCAACTTAGCTTAAGTATATATTTTGAAACAAAAACAAAAGAGAGGAAAATAAAGAATAATGCAAAAATGAGTCCACCAATCCATGCACCAAAAATCAGCTCTGAAAGTAAACCAACCATGCTTATTACAACAACTGCAAGAAGAAGAGTTCCTTTTGAAAAGTCCAACACCTTTCTATCTTTTATGAGATTAGATTTGTCTTGTAGACAGATACCAGCGTATATGATGAGGATGTCGATAAAAAAATTTAGAACAAATACAATAAGAATCCATACTATCGGGAGAGTACTAATATCGCTTGGACCTGAAAAAACTGGTTTAGGATCTGGGTAAACAGGAATTGGATTTGCACCAACTGAGAGAACACATAAAGTTGGTACCAATAAAATCGATAAAGCTGCAACAACTGAAGTAAATCTAACGCTATAACTCATAATGTATGTATAAACTGCTTTTGTTATATAAAACAGGGGGTAGATTGCATAAAAGATGTGGGAATTTTCTCTGTGAATCAAAAAGAAAACATTATATAACACAATTTTATTGTCCCGCTTGGGAGAGGCATCTTATGCTAAACAATAAAAACAGAAATCTTAACAGACAGTACTTTGGTGATTTAGAACTCGTAGATAGAGAACTCTTTTTTATCTGTGCAAATAGACGAGACACCTGAAAGCGGGCGTCTTAATTTTTATTAAGAAACTTTTTTAAATTACTAAGTTATAACAAATAACATTAAAAAAAGATGTTTTGAGATGGTGAAAGAGGATGGATACATTTGGGATGGGAATCAAACAAACAGTTGGAAATAAAAGAGTTAGTACTGGAATTGATGGTTTAGATGAATTATTAATGGGCGGTCTTCCACAAGGAAGTGTCACCCTTGTATCTGGAACTCCAGGTACCGGAAAAACGATAGTCTGTTTCCAATACATTGATGAAGGACTGAAACATGGAGAGAACTGTCTGTATTTGACGTCTGATGAGAGAATTAGCAATTTAATCCATCAAGCAAAAGAATTAGGTTTTGACTTTCAATCTGCCGTTGACAATGGACAGCTAAAATTTTTGTATTTAGATCTTGAAAGACGTGATATCCACAAAGAAATGGATGATACAATAAAAACAGGTGGATACACAAGAGTAGTACTGGATTCCCTCACACCAATTTCAGAGATTCCAGTTTGGCTTGTAAACAAAGGAAATGAAATAATACCTTCTGAGATACCCTCAGATAGAAATACCTTTCCGATAGATTCAGTTCAAGCGATACGAACTCATGTTCGTCGGCTTATGAGTATCCTTGAAGAGGATGACTGCACCACTCTTGTTACTTCTGAAATCCCTGAAGGATCCCGATGTTTATCAAGAGATTCAATTTCTGAATTTCTAGTTGATGGGATCTTGCTTCTTGATTTAGATTCAACAATGGACCGCAGGAAACTCACGATACGAAAAATGCGAGGTACAAAACATACCTTAAAACCTCAAGACATTGAAATAACCGAAGGTGGCATCAGACTTCTCTAGTTTTTTCAAAACCACAATACAAAAGATAAAAAATCTGTTTCTACTTATCGTATTGTAATGACCGAAGAAAGTCTACCATATGCTCTCTTTCAAACGTTTTTTGTATCAAGAGAGATAAGTATTTCTCCAATGATTGTGGATATTATTAAGTTTGGTAAAAAATTTGAGAAACTCAAGATAAAAGAAGCAGAGTGTAGCATAAGCCTTTCCTATGGAAAACGTCTTTTGATTAATGTAAGAGACGTTGACGTCAAACATATGAAACAGCAAGATATCGTAGAAATCGTGGATTATGATCCCATCAAAAACATTGTTCTTGCCATTGGAAAAAAATATCCTTGTATTGAAACACCAGTTCATTGGATCATTCAAAAAGCAAGACATGATGTAAATGCAGTTGTTGAGATAACTAGCAAAAAATTATTTCAGACATGCTGCACTAATCTACCAGTTACTGAAAAAAAGGTACCTTATGGAACAATTGATCGGGCAAAAGCAGTTTTGAAAACATTACAAGACAGTAAAAATATATGTATGCAAGATGAAGGTATTCTACTTGTAGGGTTACATTTAAAAGAAATTGAGGATTCACTTATAAAAATAACGAGGGGTTGTAGATGAAAATTGAAGGAAAAGACTGTAGAGCCCTGTGGCTTGAAAACAGTATTGTTAAATTTATTGATCAACGGAAATTACCTTACAAGCTTGAGATTTTTTCCGCAAAGACTGTTGATGATGTCGCCTTTGCCATTAAAGATATGGTAGTGCGTGGTGCGCCTGCTATTGGTGCTGCTGCAGTATATGGGATGGCTCTTGGGAAAAAGGATCTGCAAAAGACTGCTGAAAAATTAAGAGCGACACGTCCTACAGCATATGATCTCTTTTATGCCATCGAGTATATGATTGAGCAGATTACGAATGGCAAAGATGAATTTGATGCGGCAACAAAATATGTTGAAGATATTGTACAGCGGTGTAAAAAAATTGGAGAATATGGAGAAAAATTGATTAAAAACGGTATGAAGATTCTTACACATTGCAATGCTGGTGCTCTTGCAACTGTGGATTATGGTACTGCCCTTGCACCGTTTCGGGTAGCATATAGAAAGGGAAAGGATTTTTTTGTGTATGTTGATGAAACAAGACCTCGTTGTCAGGGGCTGCTTACTGCTTGGGAGCTTCATCAGGAAGGTATTAAACATGCAGTTATTGCTGATAATGCTGCAGGGTATTTTATGAAAAACGGCGAGATTGATTTGGTTATTACTGGTGCAGATCGAATCGCAAAGAATGGTGATTTTGCAAATAAAATCGGTACCTATGAAAAAGCAGTGCTTGCAAAGGAAAATGATATACCGTTTTATGTTGCAGCACCTGTTAGTACGTTTGATAATTCTATTGAAGACGGCAGTAAAATAATTATTGAGGAACGAGGACGTAGCGAACTTGCAGAAATCAATGGAAAAAAGGTTATGCCAGATTGGACAACGGTAAAGAATCCTGCTTTTGATGTGACACCTAAAGCATATGTTGCTGGCTATATAACAGAAGAAGGAATAATTAAAAATAAGTATGTTTAGATTTTTTCTCTTTTGTTTGATTTATTTTATTATATATAAAATAGTAATTTTTATTAATAGTTTCAATGACCTTTATCTTAGGTATATAAGCAAAAACGATTTTTAGTGATAGCGAAGAGGACTTACTATGATTATTTGGAAGTATATAATAAAATGTGATGCAGGTACAATTATTACGAGAAATCATCAATATGCCGAAGAAAAAAGTAAACGAGGATATCTAGTATTTTGTAAACGAGAAAATAATATCTACAGATTCAGTCACTAATTATTTTGTATTTGTTTAGCTCAAGCACAATTGCTTCCTGAGTAGGTTTTCTAATTCTTCGAAGATATTTTTATTCTGTAAT
>JAUWYM010000035.1 GCA_030615845.1 Thermoplasmatota archaeon
AGTATCACCAACATCACTATCGCTACATATTACATGGAGTGATGGTATTAAATTCACATTTGTTGTTCCGTTCACGGGTGCTTCTCCACTTTGTGTTGGTGGATTGTTTGGTGCTGCTTGTGTTGTGTTGCTTGCGGTGTCGTTGGCATCGCTGTATTGTTGTAGTGTGGTGCTGTCGTAGGTCCAGTTTGCATAACTCCATGCTTGGTAATAATAGGTTGTACTTGCAGAGAGTTCACTATCTTCATAGTTGATGCCTGTGTCGTTGTAGATCATATCTCCTTGGCCCCTTGCCCAGACGGTTTGACCGGTTGTGTTTCGTTCGATGTAGGTTGTGTTGTATCCAGCTCCAGTGTTCCATGTGAGATAGATTATAGTTGAACTATTTGCCTGTGCAGCGAGTGTGTCGGGTGGATCTGGTTTCGTTAGGAAAGTTAGCTCGTTTGCAGTACCGTTGAATCCTGCTGTGTTGTTCGCCCAAGCTTTATAGTAGTAGAGTTGCCCTTTGGTTAGCCCAGTTGCATCATGGCTGAATTCTGTTTGATTTGCTGTAGCCCCTAGTGAGTGGTTGCCAGTGGTGCCACCACTGGTGGTATCCCACCAGAATCCACAAGTTGTTGTTGCACCACCGTCACTACTGAGGTATCCTCTAAGTGTTGCGTTGGTTTCTTCTACTCCTGTGCTGGTGTTGGTTGTTACTGTTGGTGGTTGTGGTGGTGTCCAAGTATGCAGAGATATGACATCAGTATCAAAATCATCCTGATTTGTATCACTTGTTTCTGATGTTCCATTAATTCTAATTGTATAATATTGAGTTGTTAATCCTTCAGCAGTAAAATTATACCATCCAGTTGTACCTGTTATAGTGCCAATCTTTGTCCATCCAACAGCAGTTTCATTCCAATAAGATATGTTTAAATCCTCTAAATCTGACGCTTCAACATAATAGATACAAACCTCTTCATTTGTTTCATCAAAGTCTGCATTACTCCAATTGTATTCGAAATCTATGTTGTAATTTGTAGAACCAGCTCGTTGGATATTGAGATATGAATAGTCAACAGTCATTATGCCTCCTCCACCACTCTTAATATAATCTATACGCAATCGTGCATTATTAATTTCTGTGGCAGTATCAAATCCAGATATCGTGCCAGTATTCATAGTAGCTGTTGTTGGATTGGCAAATGTCCCACTAAATTCAGCAATATTATCACCTGTCGTATCTATATTCCAATCACAGTCATCATTACCATCACCTGCATCGAAATCAACATACAAAACAACTGTAAAACCACTACCCGTCTCTGATGTATCAGCATAATCGAACCACCCCCTCTGCTGTAAATTAGCATTACCTGTTACAATATTTGAACCCTCGTCTGCATCCAACCACGGAGAAGCTCCAGAAGTTCCCCAAGTAGTGTAGTCACTTGTAACACTGGTTACATCTAAATCTTCATTAACACCAGCACCACCAGCATCGGCCTCTTGTATATTCATGTAATCCGAATCTGGAGAAGTGTCCTGTGCATTGGCAAAAGTTCCTTCAGTACCAACATCTGCACTACTATCATTATCTGCTTGGTTACTATCTACTGCATCCTTGGTATCAGGATCAACGATATAGTCAAACTCCAAAAAGGCAGCATTATTATCAAGATTCTTCGTCTTCAAATCAAAAACTTGATGTCTACCAGTCATCCCCGTAAGATAAACCTTATAGAAGTCTTCTTGTTCAATTATCGGAAACTCTGTGATTTTCTCATCAGAATCATAATAATAAACTTCCACTATCGTATTTAAGCTCTGATTATTCCTGGCATAGAATGTTATGTCATTTCTATTTGTTAAATTACGTTCAAAAGTCACCCTAATATATTCATCATGATAAATAGGCTCAGACCATACACCATCTTTTCTATAGACTTCATCATATATATCAGAGATAAACCCTCTATTTTCATCCAGATGTACTGCCTTCGTTATTACAATTACAACCTCATAGGTATCATTACTAAGTCGTGGAACATTCCATGAAATTCCATCATATTTACCATTTGAATTATTATCGAGATAGGTTACATTATAAAGTGGATCAAAGGTAACATCAACCCTGGTTCCATTGATCACTCTATAAAATCGTGGTTTATAACTAAGCTCTGGTAACTCTGTATATGCAGTAACGTTAGAATAGTGAACAGTGGCATTTGACTGGATTTCTATTCTTTTACCACCATTATATGAGATTTCTTGTTTAATAGGAGCTGGCGTCTCATAGGTTATAATAAATTCCCTTTCACCCCATGCATCAAAAGTTCTATTAAACATAATACTAGTAGAACTAGAAATCTGCTCTGAGACATTTCTTTCAGCAATCTGATTTACCAAAACAGTATAATTAACTTCATTTTCTTCTGAAACATCCTGTATTTTTATATTACTCACGGCATCTGGAATAGTAGTAGCAATATTCAATGTTCTTTGTATTGAAGCATTGTTTTTCACCATAATTTTTTTCTCCCAAAAGACTGACTCACCAACAACTGCTTCCCCTTGAATTAAACTTAAAACAGTTACATCGTCTGTCTCATCCGTGATATCATTCACGATAAACAATGTATTGATAGACACTGTCTCATTTTCTAATATCACATGTGCCCCAACTACATAACTACCTGATTTGCTTGCAATATATTCATAAGAAAACGCACCATTCGCCGTATTAATAGTATGTAAGAAACTGTTATCTGAAGAATTTATCGACAGATTTACAGTAGTTTCAACAAATGAATTGTTAAAAACTACTGTACCGCTGATAAAAACCGTTTCATTAACCAGATAACTAGTCTTGTCAGTATTTAGAGTGATATTAAGATATGTTGCATATGTTGACTGATTCCCATCCATAGTAGAGACATCAATAGATTCATTCGTCGTTACATTGATAGAAACATTATCGTATCCAGTTGTATTATCTAAAACATTAATTTGTTGAGAGGTATCATTCAAAGAAGTGTCTTCTCCTTCTGTAATATTAGATGTCTGGTTGTCTAGAGGATCGGTGACATTTAAAGATTCATTTTCCCCCATCAAAGTATCGTTGTCTATGGTGTCTCCAGTCTCATTTATCATATTCTTATTATCAACCGTAACAATTCCATTCTGATCACTTGGATGTGTAGAATTATCAAAGAGAGGCTCTTCGTCTACAGTATCATCAGTATGATTGGTGTTGGGAATCGTAGCATTAGAAGACAAAGTATCTTCAACAAACGTGTCCTCTGGATTAACAGTTGCACCATCCAAATCAGAATTAACAAAAGAACTAGCTGGAATGTTTAAAATACTAAGAAGCAGTATAAAAATCATACATATTATGAGAATCTTTTTTCTATACTCTCTAATAGAACCCAAAGCAGCAAACAGCAATGCAAACGACGACACAATCGACAACAACTTCTTAACAGACAACGAATTACCCATTCTAAAAACAGTTCTAATCCCTACATGACTCCTTGATCTACCGGCGGAACGTTTTTTAACAAAAAACTGGACTTTATCTATATCCTCAACACGTTCCTCACAAAAAGAAACCTTATCTCTAGCCAGAACGCTATCGACAAGATCATCGATGTTATCAAAAGCTTTAACGTTTTCTTTATCAGAACAAATAAGATCATCTAAACATTGATAGCTAAAAATAGCAAAATTATCTTCTTTGTGCTTTCTCTTCCCCTCCGTAGGTCTCTCTGAAGACAATTAGGTAGCCCCATCCACATTCTCTAATGTTTTGTTATATAGGAATGTATATTGAAATATATATACCTTGTGCTTTTTTAAGATATATGGCCCCACAGATTATGGCTTTTGAAATCTGTATTCTGATTTCATGTAGTCTCTTTTTTCATCAAAACGTTTTTCCATCGAATCTATGCGTTTATTCATCATATCAATCTCAGAGTGATATTTCTCCTTTGCAATCTGAGTTATTGGCTCTTTACATTTAAAACAATAATCATTGGATGAAGCATTGCGTTCTCCACACCGTTGACAAAAAATATTTTGTAATGGATTTTTTTCAGGCACAAATTCTGGGGGTGGTGTTCCTGTTATAGCACATATCATATTATTTCTATAGTCATCAGCAACTTGATGATTATACACAGTGTCTGGAATTGTACTGTTCATTTTCCACAATCCAACGTATTTTATGGTTGTAGAATCTACATGATTTTTTTTCCAGAATGTTGTTCTAGAATGTCGAATCAGATGTGGCATGGCAATCTTATCTATTGCCAACCAGATAGAAAAAATAGATAACCAAACTTTTAAAGTCAAAAGCCAAAGTGAAAACGGATATTATATAGTAACTAATTATGACAATAAATTTCGATGTACGTATCCAGACCATAAAAAAAATGCACATAATAAAATTGATTGTAAGCATATACATGCGATAAAACTCAGACAAGTATGGGATAACAGTCTTGAACTGCTTGACACCTACAAAGAGTTGAATGAAAAAAACCTTTGTCGTTTCTGTGGCTCTGAAAACATCGAAAAACATGGAATGCGATACAACAAAAAAGGAAAGAAACAAAGATACCGATGTAAAGACTGTGATAGACGTTTCGTTGTAAACGATGGCTTTAGTAAAATGAAATATGAACCAGAAATAATTACTCAAGCACTTGATTTGTATTTTAAGGGTTTAAGCCTCCGTAAGGTGAAAGACCATTTTGAACAATTCATTAGTAAAAAAATTCATCATACAACTATCCTTAACTGGATTGAGAAATACACACGAATTATAGACTCATACATTAGCAATCTTAAACCAGAACTTAGCAATATTTGGCATACTGATGAGATGATGATACGTTCTGGTGGTAAATGGAGTTGGCTCTGGCATACGATGGATAGGGATACACGTTTTATGGTTGCAAATATGATTAGTAATTCTCGAACTGTTGAAGATGCACGTAACCTGTTTAAACGTGTGAAACAACAGGCAAAAAGTAAACCAGAATATATGGTTACAGATGGGTTACAAAGCTACAATGATGCGTTTAAAAAAGAGTTTTATACTAACAAAGCACCACAGTCGAAACATATCAGAAATGCAGGAGTGGCAAAAAAGAACAACAATAATATGGTTTAACGACTGCATAACACTGTGAGAGAGTGTGAGAAGGTTATGCGTGGTATGCAGAACAACGATACCGCTAAAGTATTAATGGATGGTTTCAGAAACTACTACAATTTTTTAAGACCGCAAATGTAAATAGCCAAAGAGATAACAAATAGCGGATCATCATTAAACTCCTAACTTTCAATATCATCACCTGATTCCAACTCACCATGTAAATGTTTATCACTACCCCTATAAATAATTATCGTGTAAAAATGTCAAAAGTAAAATATTTCTGTTGACGACAGGATTTTAGCTCGGAAGTAAAACTAAATCTTGAAGGAATTTTTTAAAATGATTATTATTGCCTGGTTTTTGTGAAATCAGCGATTTATATCCGAGTTTCTACAGATCGTCAAGATGAAGAAAATGAGTTAAATGATTGTATAAAGATCTGCAAAAATAGAAACTGGGAATATATCATTTTTCGTGAAAAACGATCAGGATACAAAGATGTCAGACGACTACAACGTGATGAAATCATTGAGTTATCAAGAAAAGGCGATATTCAACATATTGTTGTATGGGCTCTTGACCGATGGACACGAAAAGGTGGTATTGCATTATTAGATGAACTAAATCTATTATCGTCTTATGGAGTTCAACTTCATAGCGTTCAAGAAGAATTTATTGAAAACTTTAATATGCCTGGTGAAATTGGAATACATTTACGAAATTTTGTTATCGGGATTTTAGGTTGGCAAGCAAAGCAAGAATCAAAATTAAAATCTGAAAGAATTCTTGTAAGTAGAAAGTTCAATAAAGCAAAAGACGAAAAGAGAGTTGGAAAACCAGATGGTTTTGATGAACGAGTTGAAAAACAAATCAAAAAAATCATGAAAATCAAAAAAGAACATCCTGACTGGGGATGTGGAAAAATAGCAGAAGATCTCAAAATGTCAAAAGCGACTGTTTTCCGTCGTCTCAAAAACATAGCTGAAAATTATGAAGAATCCTAAGAAGAGACAATCAGCAAAAAATAATGTCTCATAAACAGTTGATGTTGAAACGAATGTTGATATGATTCAAGACGTGATTTTGAAGAGCAATTCGAAATTCTTTTCAAAAATAGATTCCGGAGATAAATGACCATTTTTTCTATCTAAATCACTGCTCTGCAAAAAAGGGTTCCTTTATCAGGGATAAAATCGTTCGTTGAAAATACCAAAGATATTTTGGAACCGTCTCACAAAATACCTTTTTTATCATGGTTTATCACATAGGAACATAGCTATCTGTCGAATACTGGAAAAACACCAGGAAAGTTTTAAGTCTAATTATGAGGCTATGATCAGAGTTTGGCTGTTTTTCTAAGGAGAAATCAATCTGTAATCATGTTTTTGATTAGAGTCTTACATTTTATGATTAGAGTAAAGAGCATACATATAGCACCGTTGCTATCTGGAGAGTAAGGAGAACTGCCTAGCAATTTTTATGAATTCATGGTCACTAATATTTGGTTTGAAACTTTATCATCGTTTTTAACTTCATTATCTAGATATGATATATCTTCTGGAAACCAATAATCAAATTTTAATTTCTTCAGATATTTCTCAAGTTCATCTCTAGACATTGTCTTCGTTTTAGAAATTATGCTCTTTTCAGCGTCCATACGTTCAAAAGCCATTGAGTAGAAAGAAACTTCTTGTCTCACGCAGATATTTTGACGTCTAACATTTTTTCTGAACTGCTTAACCATTGCATCTGTCCAGTTTTCATGTATGAAATAGTCTTGTGATGTCTGCGCTTTCTTAGGATTATAATAATCAAATATCTGAGTAAGTGGTCTGAATCTGCAATCTGATATCTGAACATTACATTCCCAACATTTAATTCTTTTTTCTTCCATCTCTTCAAAAGAGATATCCCAATTATAAAGCATAAAGACGAATATGTCTTGATAGTTATAGCCGCCGTTTACAAGGATATCTAGCTGTTTTTTGATATTATTTCGATCTTTATATCCCCAATCCCATGCAATCCTAGGATATCTAAAACTAGCCTGCTTCAATAATTTCCTTTGCCAGGTTAAATCCATTTAATGCTTTTTCATCCATGACTGGAATCTTACGCAGCCGCAGCCACAAGATGCAAAGGAATCACAACAATTAGAAAATAAAAACACAATTTATATTTCTTTGATAAATCATTTTATTTACTCATAACGACTCCTGCTATTAAAATAAAAAAAGAGGTGAGATTTACTCCTGAATCACTTTAATCGTAGGTTTCATCATATATTTATTATTACCTGTTTTATGAACTGATTCATATACATCAAAGTCTAATGTTAGAACTGTTGTCTCATCCTCATAAATCCAGAATGGTTTAATCAGCTTGACTTTTTTTGACGGTATTGTCAAGTTGTGCACTTCAATTTCTCCATCATTGTTAATAATAATATTTGCTTTTTCAAC
>JAUWYM010000091.1 GCA_030615845.1 Thermoplasmatota archaeon
TGAAAATGAAATTAACTCAACTTTCTATGGGGGAGAAGACCAATATTTTACTTGGGTTGTTTGTAGGATCATTAATCGCAGCGAATTTGATTGGTTTGAAAATAGCTAGTTTTGGAATATTTGAGGCGAGTGTCGGCATTCTTTTATTTCCAATACTGTTTCTTGTAACTGATATAATTGAGGAGGTACATGGGAAAAAGAAGACACAGGAATTTGTTATAATCGGTTTTGTTACTCTTATAATTGTTTTAATCATACTAATAATTGCAGTTCTTCTCCCAACTGCCTCAAGAAGTTTTGTAGATCACGAAACATATACGTCAATTTTTGGGACAACCATTCGAATTTTTATTGCGAGTGTTATTGCCTTTCTCATCGCGCAATTGCATGATATATGGGCGTTTAATTTCTGGAAACAGAAAACCAAAGGTAAGTATTTGTGGCTGAGAAACAATTTAAGTACTATCGTCAGTCAATTTATTGATACAACACTGTTTATGTTTATCGCATTTTTTGGTATAACAATGACCTCCATGTTTGATCCTGCAAATTCTGCATTTACTGTTAAATATCTCTTTCAATTGATCATTCCCTATTGGCTTGTTAAAGTACTCTTTGCCTTGTTTGACACACCATTTTGCTATCTGGGCGTACGATGGCTGAAAGGCTCTAAAAAGAATACGATAAAAAAATGAAGGATGAGACAGTACTAGAAAAGAGTGGCAAAGAAGGATATAGGCATCCCTAGGTAATTCATATCTGTTGCAACAATAATCGATACGAACTAAACGTGTTTTTTTGTTCATTCTTTTTATCGTATAATAAATTTTTATTTTTATTTTTATATAATTTGGGTAATAGTTGTACAACAAGGCTTTATAAGTAGGAAGTCAACATCAAATATATGCGAGTCATCGGATTGTTATCAACTGAAGAAGAGGCAAGGGAGCTGCAATTCATCGCAAAAGTATGTACCCTTGAATACCGGATCCATAATATTGTACAAATTGACAAACTCAAAAAAACAGTTAAAGAGCAACACTAAGTATATCGGAAGGTACAAAAACATACAATTTGTTTTGGGAAAGTAATGGCTGTTATCATTATTTCTTCTTCAACAGATCCTGCTAGCACAAATATCAAAAATTGTCTTTTAGAAAACACGTTATGGGATGAAATAGATATATTTTGTAACAATCCCGTATTGAGACATACTACCATAAAAGATATCCTTCTTGTTACAATAAATGATAGTAAGATACGACATGAAAATATAGATAAAGAAATAAAAAATCAACTCAACATTACACCAAAGCAAGCAATTTTTATATCCCGACATAGAAGTAAGATGGCAAAACCATCACTTACCGTCCATCCCATCGGAAACTACGAAGAAGCACAGTTCGGTGGAAAACAAAAAACACTTGTACAATCTGCTCCTCGATTAATGACTTCTCTTCTACGACTGATCAAAGAGAATTTACAAGCAACAACTCTCAACTACCATGTCTGCTTTGAAGTAACCCATCACGGACCATATCTAGAAATCCCTACACTGTTTGTAGAAGTAGGAAGCACGGAGAATGAATGGCGTAAAAAAGAACCTGCAAAAATCATTGCACAATCTCTACTAGAGCTCCTCGAAAAATACCGGTGTGAGGAAGATTTTTCAAACGATACTCCGGTACTTGTGGGTGTTGGCGGTGGGCATTATGCACCAAGATTTACTGATGTCGTCTTTGAAAAAAACGCTGCATTTGGCCATATGATGCCATCATATCATATAGAAGCAGGAACTATTGATCAAGAAGCATTTGAAAAAGCACTACAGGCAACCCCCAACGCAACAGGAATATACATCCATAAAAAGGCACTTAAAAAATCACAAGTCACAGAATATAAAAAACTGTTCCAAGACAAAGGAATATCTGTAATTTCTAGTAAAGAACTAACATCTCTGAAGTAAAGTTGTTTTAGCAAGCATATGCGCCAGTCGCAATGGCTCAGGAATTTTATAATTGCAAAAATACTTGACAACATCAAGACTTGTCTTAAAGGAAATTTTATGGCCTGTAGATACATAAATTGGTTTTTCCGCTCTTTTCGAAAGAAGAAGCGTGTATCCCCTTTTTTCATTATTTATTGTAACAAGATTATCCTTGATTTCTCCAATAAGCAAACTCTTTGCAACTCCTATACTTGGAATGTCAAGCAGTACTCCTATATGAGATGCTAAACCAAATCTGTACGGGTGTAAAATGCCATTTCCATCTAACATTAAAATTGTAGGCTGAGAATCTAAGCTGTTGGCAAGTTCTTTTATGACAGGTAATTCTCTGTATGATAAATAAGTTGGAATATATGGAAAATAGGTTTTGGCGAATACTGTTTTCTCCTCGGTTACTTGTTTCGTTTTATAATCCATTACAACACAGGCACCGCAGGCGTCATCGAATTCGTTATTTGGATATGCTACATCAAGTCCTGCAACAGTTTTAATCTCGTTAAAATCATCTGTTGTTTTTACCTTTTTACTGAGTTCTATTTGTTCATTTCTCAATTTCTTTAAGGGATAATCAGTTTCAAAATCAGTAAATAAAACCTTTTCAAAATCAACAATCTTCCCATCTTTTACAAATATATTATCTTCTTTGAGTCTTCTAATTTTATCTTCGATACCCAGGCCAAATCCTCCAAGTTTTCCATCTGAATGAACGATTTTGTAGCAAGGCATATCGTCAGCATCTGGATTCTGATTCATCATCCGTCCAACTGCTCTTGAAGCAATAATATCGCCCAATGCTCTTGCTACTGCTCCATACGATGAAATCTTTCCTAGAGGAATCTGTCGGACGAGATTATAGGTATATTCAAAAAGATTCATAAATGAAAATAGACTACGCCTTGTAAATACTTTTCTTTAGAAATATTAAAATTCAATGCGGTGAAACATGAATAAAATAAAATTCCTTGGTACTGCTGGTGCACGGTTTGTCGTCTCAAAACAACTACGGGCATCAGGAGGTATATGGCTAACACTTGATGATACAAATGTACTTATTGATCCAGGTCCAGGTTCCCTTGTCCGTTGTCTTGCAAGCAGACCAAAACTAAACCCTATGGATTTAGATGGCATCATACTGACGCATCGTCATCTTGATCATGCAAATGATATCAACATCATGATTGAGGCTATGACCAATGGAGGATTTAAGAAGAAAGGTGTTGTCTTTGCTCCGCAAGATGCACTTGAGGGCGATCCAGTTATCTTAAAATATGTTAGAGAACATGTCGAAAAAATTGAGGTTTTAAAAGAAAAAGGAAATTATGATGTAGGCAATATTTCCTTTTCAACGCCAATTGGGCATATTCATGGTGTGGAAACCTATGGTTTGAATATTTTCGGAAAAAACAGTTTTATCTCAATGGTCACTGATTCAAAATGTTTTGAGGGGCTAGAATCATACTATCAAGGTGATATTCTCATAATAAACGTTGTTTTATTTGAAGAAAGAAAAGAAATCCCGCACCTTTGTCTTAAAGATGTAGAAAAAATCATTTCAGCAAACAAACCAAAGCTTTGCATACTCACTCATTTTGGAATGACGATGATAAAGCAGAAACCATGGGAAATTGCAGAAAAACTTACGAAGAAATATGGTGTGAAAGTTATTGCAGCGAGAGATGGGATGGAAATCGATATCGATCAATATAAAATGTAGAATTGTTGCTGTGAAATATAGAATATTCAGCAGATTTACCAAAATTTGCACCCGCAAAGTTTATATAGAAGTGTTCGTATGCTGTTCTTCGCTTTTAATAAAAATTAAAGGAGGCAAAAGAAAATTATGATGAGTGGTCAACAACCTATAATAATCCTAAAAGAAGGAACCGTAAGAGAAAAAGGAAAAGGCGCACAAATGAACAACATCATGGCAGCACGAGCCATATCAGATGCAGTAAAATCAACATTGGGCCCAAAAGGCATGGACAAGATGCTTGTCGACTCAATGGGAGATGCAACAGTAACAAATGACGGCGCAACGATATTAAAAGAAATAGACGTCGAACATCCAGCAGCAAAAATGATTGTCGAAGTTGCAAAAGCACAAGATGAAGAATGCGGCGATGGAACCACATCAGCGGTAATCCTCACAGGAGAACTCTTAAAATACGCAGGAGATCTCTTAGAGCAAAACATACATCCAACAGTTATCACACATGGATTCAAACTCGCGTCAGAAAAATCAATAGAAGTTCTCAATAAACTATCAATGCCGATAAAAGCATCAGATAAAAAAACACTACGAAACATAGCTATGACGTCAATGGCAAGCAAAGGAGCAAGTTCAGCAAAAGAAGTTCTTGCAGATGTCGCTGTAGATGCAGTAACAAGTGTTGTAGAGAAGACAGATGGTAAAACATATGTCGACATGGATAACATCCAGATCCAAAAGAAACACGGTGGAGTTATCGAAGATACTAATATTATTAAAGGACTGATTCTTGATAAAGAACGAGTTCACGATGGAATGCCAAAGAACATTAAAAACGCAAAAATCGTTCTTGTCAACGCAGCAATTGAAGTGAAAAAAACAGAAGTGGATGCCAGAATTCAAATCCAAGATCCCACACAACTACAAGCATTCTTAGATGAAGAAGAAGGAATGCTTAGAAAGATGGTTGACAAAATAAAAAAGAGCGGAGCAAATGTTCTCATCTGTCAAAAAGGAATAGATGATCTCGCACAACATTTCCTAGCAAAAGCAGGAATATATTCAGTACGACGTGCGAAAAAAAGTGATATGGAGAAACTTTCAAAAGCAACTAGTGCAACTGTCGTGGCAAATCTTGAT
>JAUWYM010000089.1 GCA_030615845.1 Thermoplasmatota archaeon
AGATATTTGGGCATATGATCTAGAGGATATGTCTTTCTCAATCTGAGTTCTTCAATACTAATAGGCTCTTCGTTTCTTCCATGATGTTAAAATAATATCTCTTAGTTCGTCGCTGTTTTCTGCATCTATCCATTCCTTCTCAAAATCTGTCTCTTCAGCAATCTGAGCAATCCACATAAGCGAATGAAGATAAAAACTCTGCTGATCAGGAGTAGCAACAATCATAAAAAATGCATGAATTGGATCAACATCATCAGAAATGATAATACCCTTCTTGCTTCTCACTAAGATTATCTCGAATTTATCACGTCCCTTGATAATATGTGAGATAATGGCAATACCTGGATGCAAAACAATATTTGAATCCCTTTCTCTCCTCCTAAGGAATTTATATAATTTATCTTCATCAATGTCTAATCGCTCAGCTAGTTTATGTGCTATCAATCGTGCAAACTTATCTGGGAGCTGATATTTGTAAATATCAATAACCTCACATTTTTTAATAAGATGTTCAAATCGTTTCTCAGTAATGTCATCTCGTTCTATCAGGATTTCTCTTAATTCCTCATCTACCATGTAACCAGTGGATTTCTTGCCCATAACCCTTTCAATAAGATGAAGAAAAGTGTATTCCCTCCAAATTTTATCACGAGCAAAAAACCAATACCACAAAAACCCAAAAAGAATGAAAACACCAACAATAAGCATTGGAACAAGTCCCATCTCAAAGATGAGAAATATGAGCCCAATCGCTCCTGCAAGCTGAACCCAGGGATAAAAGGGAGATTTAAATTTGGGTCGATAGTGCCGTATCTTACTTTCTCGCATGATAATAAGTGAAAATATTACAAATAAAAATAACAGTATTTTGAGAAGTGATGCAGTCTTCACAAGACTTTCAAGATCTAAAAACAAAATCACAAAAATCATGAAACAAGAGGTAAAAAGTATTGAAAAAGTTGGAGTTCCTCGATTTGATAACTTTGCAAAAGAATGAGGAAGAAGTTGATCCTTGCCCATAGCCATTGGATCACGGGATGCTGCAAGAATACCAGCGTTAGCTGTTGAAATAAATGCTAAAATAGCAGCTATAGCCATAATTACACCACCAATTCCCCAAAGAATAGGAATATTATCTGCTCCAAGCGAGATTGGTGTAAGAGATGTCTGCAATTGAGAAGGATCTACTATACCTATTGTTACAAAAATAACGAGTATGTAGAGAATTGAGATAATTCCCCATGAAAAAAGCATGCCGAGAGGGATATTACGTCCGGGTTTTTTGCATTCTTCTGCAACACTACAAACCTTAGTTAAACCGCCAAAGGAAATGAAAATGAGGCCAGCGGTTGAAAAAACAGAGCCAAACCCATACGGTGCAAAATCACTGAAATGAGAAAACTGGACAAATAAAAACCCTGAAACGATATAAAAAACAAGAAGAGCAAGAAGGCTGATAACCAAAAATATCTGTGTTTTTCCAGTGTGTTTTACTCCACGGATATTTATAATGGTAAATAGTATGCAAAAAAATACAGCAACAAGCTTTTTTATCCATATATCATCAAAAAAAGGGTTGAGTAAAATGGCAAATACACCGATACCCACCAAAGCAAAGGCACTCTTAAATGCTAGAGAAAACCAGGCTGCAAAACCACCAATAGTCCCCATCATCGGTCCCATACTTCGATCAATAAAAAAGTAGGTTCCACCGGCCTTTGGCATAGCAGTAGAAAGCTCAGCTTTTGACAGTAATGCAGGTAGAACCAAAACACTTGCAATAGCATAAGATATAAGAACAGCTGGACCTGCATACTTAAACGCCAACCCTGGCAATACAAACAATCCAGAACTAATCATAGCACCAGATGCTATACAAAAAATGCCAAGAAGTCCAAGTTCTTTCCTTAAACCCTTGGTCTCCTCACGCTCACCCATCTAATCGAGGTATGGCATACTAATACATATATTTGTTGTACTAAGATTTCTTTGTCTACATTCGTATTATATACATTCTTCAAATCAAAGAAAATAGGAATTAGCTAAGAATACAAAAAGATTTGAATAAGAGTAACCTGAACGGGATTGCCAAAAACCCTTACAGATCCGTCTTGTTCAAAATGAAGAATTTTGTGTATTTTTCACAATGTTGTATAAAAAATCTAAAAATTTTGTACAAGAATGACATCAATAAAGTTTTAATAGGAACCATTGATACGGTGACCACCCAGAGTTGGGAGGAATGATTATGGATAAAAACGTTGAAGCATTCATGGAAGAGATCATCGCAAAAGATCCAGGTGAGAAAGAATTTCATCAGGCCGTACAGGAGGTTGCTGAAAGTTTAATGCCTTTTATTGAAAAAAACCCTAAATATAAAAAAGCTAAAATTCTTGAAAGAATTGCCGAGCCAGAACGAGCAATCATGTTTCGGGTCCCATGGCTGGATGACAACGGGGAAATCCAAATAAATAGAGGATATCGTATTCAAATGAATAGTGCAATAGGGCCATACAAGGGTGGACTTCGTTTTCACCCAAGCGTTAATTTAAGTATTTTGAAGTTTCTCGCATTTGAACAAGTTTTTAAGAACAGTCTGACCACACTTCCAATCGGTGGTGGAAAAGGAGGTTCTGATTTTGATCCTAAGGGAAAATCAGATAATGAAGTAATGAAGTTCTGTCAGAGTTTCATGAGTGAGCTGTTCAGACATATCGGCCCAAACACTGATGTACCAGCAGGAGATATTGGGGTAGGTGGCCGAGAAATTGGATATTTATTTGGTCAATACAAAAGACTACGCAATGAATTCACAGGGATACTTACAGGTAAAGCACTGAACTGGGGTGGAAGTCTTATCAGACCTGAGGCAACAGGTTATGGATGTGTTTATTTTGCTCAGGAGATGTTAAAGACCAAAAAAGACTCATTTAAAGATAAAACATGTATAGTATCTGGTTCAGGAAATGTGGCTCAGTTTACAACTGAAAAAATAATTCAGTTAGGTGGAAAGGTTGTGACACTTTCTGATTCATCTGGTATGATTTATGATCCTGATGGTATCGATGAGAAGAAATTAGCATATGTCATGGAACTTAAAAATATTAAACGTGGACGTATCAAAGAATATGCAGAAGAATACAATTGTGATTATTATGCAGGTAAACGCCCATGGGAAATAGAATGCGATTTGGCGTTTCCATCTGCAACACAAAATGAGATAAGCAAAAACGAAGCGCAGAAACTTGTGGATAACGGAGTTATTGGCGTCTCTGAAGGCGCAAATATGCCAACTGAGGCAGATGGAGTGGAAATATTTTTGGATGCAAAGATTTTATATGGTCCAGGTAAAGCCGCTAATGCTGGAGGGGTGGCAACAAGTGCTTTAGAGATGTCTCAAAACAGTCTAAGATTATCTTGGAGTAGAGAAGAAGTGGATGAGAGACTTCATAACATAATGTGCAGACTACATGAATCCTGTGTAAGATATGGAAAAGAAAATAATTTTGTTAACTACGTAAATGGTGCAAATATCGCAGGGTTCGTAAAAGTCGCTGATGCAATGCTGGATCATGGAGTCGTCTAAAACTGTTAGGTTCTAGATGATGAAAAAAGGCTATACTATTCTAGCATAGTGATCAATCCCCCCTTTTTCCACCAGGTACGTCTAAAAATTAACAATGAAAATATAATCTATATTCTAGATCTGTTGTCTCACCAATATACTGCTGCCATTCTTTCTGTTTATACTTGATAAATAAATCTATTGCTTCTTTTCCAAGAGCCTTACATAAAACCTCATCAGATCTAAGTGCCTCAAGAGCCTCATTCAAATTGGTTGGAAGCTTTTGAATTCCCAAATCTTTAACTTGTTCACTCATCTGATAAATGTTTTTTTCAATTGGTTCAAACTCAATCTTCTTCTTAATGCCATCAAGACCAGCATATATCATCACAGCATACAACAGATAGGAATTAGCAGCTGGATCAGGATTTCGAACCTCAACATCCACGTTCTTACGAGCAGGAATACGAATAAGAGTGCTACGGTTATGCTGAGCCCAAGCAATATAAATCGGAGCTTCAAAATTTGGAATTAAACGTTTATAAGAATTTAAAGTTGGATTTGCAATAGCAGCCATACCGCGAGCATGCTCAAGTATTCCCCCTATAAAATATCTAGCAGTTTGACTTAGACGGTATTCATCATTCTCATCCATAAACATGTTCTTACCATTTTTATAAAAGCAGGTATGAGCATGCATTCCATTACCAGCATCATTTGAAATCGGCTTTGGCATAAACGTGACAAGTAACTCATACATACGAGCAATCTCACGAGCCAGATACTTGAAGTAAATACAATAATCAGCAGCAGAAAGCACATCTACAGCATTGATTTCAACCTCATGTTGATACTTACCGCCCTCATGATGATGATACTTGATATTATAACCACTATTAGATAACATCTCAGAAAGCTTTTTCCTAAACCCTTTAATTTCATCCAACGATGGAGGAGCAAAATAACCCTGCTGCTCAATAATTCTATCCTCATGAGAATCATGCTCATCCATAACATAAAATTCCATCTCAGGAGAAACTTTTATCTCATCAAAACCATGGACGGCCGCAGTTTCAATCGCTTTTTTCAAAATATGACGGGGATCAGCAGGAAAAACATTCATAGAAGTATCGTAAATCTCACCAATTATGCGAGCTTCATTTTTCTCATGAGGAAGTACAAGAAAAGTGCTCTCATCAGGTAGAATCATCATATCTGATTTCTCAACAGATACAAAACCAACAGCAGAGCCGTCAAAACCAATCCCATCTTTAGAGTTACTCTCTAAAAATCTTTCAGATGGCATATGAAGAACGCGGAGTCTTCCAATAAGATCGGTGAAATGAAGTTGAACCCAATCAATGTTGTTTTCTCTTATTAATTGCTTAATATCAACCTTAG
>JAUWYM010000074.1 GCA_030615845.1 Thermoplasmatota archaeon
CATTGATAAAAGAGTTTTTGAAAGATACAGAGAAATGGAAGGAATCTATCGATGATAAGGAAGAGACAGGCGGAGAAGAGATAAACGACAGATATAATGAATTAGAAGAGGAGAAGGAACAAGAAAAACACGATAGGGTGCCGGAGTTATTTGACAAAAAAGACGGCTTTGAAAAAACAATCAACACATTAGAGGAAGAGAGAGACAGCAAAATCAGTGAAATAGAAGAGGAATATAGTGATTTACTTGAGGAACCACAGGATGAACTTGCAACGGTTGAAGGCGAGATAGATGAGAAATGTAAGGATATCGATGATGATATCGTCAGGTTGCAGGAAAAAAGAGAAGAAGAACAGGAGACATTGGCTAAAGAATATCAGTTTAGATTAGCTAGTTACAACAGGTTCAAAGAAGAACATGTAACTGTTTTTAATCCACTTGAACAAAGTTTGAAGGCAGATATCGATGCAAAACTTGCAGGGATGGATTATAGTTTTAGTGATTTGGAAGCCAGAGATGAAACAAAGAAAGGGATCGGTGGTTTATGTATAAACACAAAGCTGTTAACAGAAGAAAATGTTAGCTGTTTCAATCATCCAGTGCCAACGTTCAAAGGGGATCGGCTTTTAGAGAAGGCATCTGACAATAAGGATTTGAATATCGGCAAGGTGAGAGATAGTTTCACACCTACTTTTATGGGTGCTATGAGAAAGATTTGGCGAGATGACACCCGCGATATTGATTTTGAGTTTGGTGAAACTATTGAAACGCCGGATCTTTCACAAGAAATTAAAGATGCTATTGATGAGACTGAACAGGAGTTGAAAAAATGAATGAAAACGAATTAAGAAAATTAAGGTCAGTTGAATGTAGTATACGGTGGTTAATTATGCAATGTGATGCTGAAATTAAACCTTTAGAAAAATGTAAAGCATCATACAAACAACGGGTAGCTGGTGAACTGGATAGAGATAGAGGTTGTTATTTGCAATGTCTTGGTATCCTGCAAGGGACTTTTACAGAGTTGACTGATAAATCTGAACCAATGTTTAAACCATTGGTTCAAAACAAAACAAAGAATGGCTGCCAACAAATGTTTTTGGAGTTTTCTAAATGACTTACATCTATAAATGTCAAATTTGCCGGTTTCGTTTCGATTGTATAAATGAAAAACCTGTATGTCCACGTTGTGGCGGTCAGTTTGTTGAGAGGCTGATTCGAAGAGGTAAAAAAATAAAGAGGGAAAAGAAGTATGCAGGAGAGCATATAAAAATCGGAAAAAAATGCCGAGACTGTATCTATTCGAACGGATCGGAAATTTTTATTGCGACGTGTACTTGTAACAAACCAGAAGTAATATACCGTCAAAATCTGGGATGGGTTTGCTTTAGTTTTTCTGAAAAAAATTTGAGACTAAATGAAATGAGGGCGGATTTATGAGCTGACAACTAACAAGTATAGATTAACGGAGGCGTGAAAACAATGGGAAAACATAAATCGGGTCAAGTAGCAATCGGTGCTTTCGTGGAAGTTGAGTTAAGGAATTATCTCGACAAGCTGGCTGCTGAACGTGGTTTTCCAAGCAGGTCAGATGCCCTAAGAACAATAGTTTCGGAGCACAGGGCTGTATTTTCCAAGAGAATTGACGGAAATCAGGCGTTAACGCCCTTGGATGTTGTAGTGAATGGTGACCCCATCGTGATAAAAAAGATTGTGAAGGCATGAAAGCCATCTGTTATGAAACAAAGGAAGTTAAAACTCCGATATTCGCTTAACACTTCATAGTAGAACTGTTAAGTAAATTGGTGAACTCCTTGAGGGTTATAAGATGAATGAAATATTAAAACCAGAGCAAAATCGAAGTATCAACCAAGTCAAGTTTGACAGAGGCATGACAATCGAGGAAGTCAAGACTCTTTTACAAGCACCTATGCCAAATCGTGAACGTGCATTCTTTCGTGCTATCTATGAAACATTCTACCGTGCTAATGAATTATTGATGTGTAACATAGAGGATTACAACAAACAAACAGGGGAACTCGTTGCACGACACACTAAGAATAAATACAACCCCAAAACAAAACGGTATATCAAATCCCCACCAAAGCATATGGTATTGTCAAAACCCACTCAGATGTTGTTTAGAAAGATTATAGGAAATAGAAAGCGAGGTCCTATATTTGTTAACAGGAACGGAAAAAGATTGTCCAAAACGTATTTACAATTGGCTGTCAACAAAATAGCAACGATGATAGGTGTCCAAAAGATAACCCATACCACAAAGACGGGTAAGAACTATCATCTTGTTACGATAAAAGCATTGAGAGAATCAGGAGAACGCCATAGTGACTTAGCAGGGGCAGATTCAGAGGTAACTGCTAGGGCTGCTCAACACTCAGCAATAATAAAAGAAAAACACTATAAAAAGACAGGTTGGGAGGAAATTCAAAAACAGATTAAAAAATACCATCCTGCATTCAAAGATGACGCAAAAAATAATAAGGACGAGATTTGAACACCAGTTTAATGGCAAAAAATCGTGGTTTTCTTCTATAGAAGCCCGCATCGGGATTCGAACGTGTAAATGACGTCACATTTTATGATTTTATATCTGTTGAGTAGTTATTGTAATTTTTAATCTTCGAATCACTGAAAATACAAAAAATATTTTAGTTGCTTTTAGATACATTTTCTTTAGTAAGGTGGGTATAACATTCTATATCATTAAGACGTGACTTAACTCCAAATCAAATCGTTTGCCATAGTAAAGAAGAATATATTATTTATCAAATCTACCGAAAACACGGGAAAAAAACTAGACATCTTTTTCTAAGATGATTTGACGAGAAATGGAAAATATGAATAAGAAAAAAGTGAAAAGCGAAGAAATCAAAAATATGAAAAATACAGTGGAATAAAAATGTCATTCAAAAGGATTCTGCTAATTAAACCATCTGGGCGGCATGGCCTCTCTTTTGTATTTGATATAATCCCTACAGGACTTGAGTACATTGCTGCATATATTGAAGACGTTGTAGATGAGGTTAACATTATAGATTTAGAGATGGAACCTAAACCAATTCAAAAAACTGTTGAAAAATATTTGGATGAACTTAAACCTGATCTAGTTGGAATTTCAATGTCTGCAACAGAACACAGCAAAGGATTAGAAATTGCAAAACTGGCAAAAAAACGAGGCATTGCAACAGTTCTTGGCGGATATCATCCTACATCAATTCCAGATGAATTACTTTCACATTCGCAAGTAGATATAGTTGTCAGGGGTGAAGGTGAACAGACAATGCATGAGTTGGTCACCATAGGTGATGCAAAGGGTATCAATGGTATTTCGTATAAAGATGGTAATAAAATAATTCATAATCCCAATCGAGGATTTATCGAAGATTTAGACACTCTTCCTTTTCCAGCACGGCATCTCAGACGATACGTGTATCATACGACGTTAATGCAGGATTGGGAACATGATGTACTTACTACCTCCAGAGGTTGTTGGGGTAGATGCAGTTTTTGTTGCGAGCCTAGTATGAGTGAGAGTCATCAGCGATATCGTTCTCCGAGGAACGTGATGGACGAGATACTGGAAATAGTTAAATTTCATAACGGTAAACCTATGAGTATAGAAGTTACGGATCCGCATTTTATGGGTAGACCCAAGCTTGTTGATCAACTTTGTGACCTACTCTTTCAGCATAAGTTAGATATAAGATTTGGCGTAAAAGTTCGACCTGATTCCATAGCGAAACATCCTGATATTGTTCGAAAAATGATTGCAATAGGTGTCGAAGGCTTTGAAATGGGTATTGAAAGCCCTAACATGAAGGATATTAAATCTACGTCTAAAGGTTTAAAAACCGATGTTCACGTCAAGGCACTTAAGAATATTAAAAAATGGGGTGGATGTGCAGGTGGTACTTTTGTTATTGGTTTACCTGATCAGACTGAAGATGAAATATTACAATTTCCTAAGTATGCTAAAAAAATCGGGCTTACAAGTTCAGCATTTGGTATTGCCACGCCATATCCTGGGACAAAATTTTATGAGGAATTAGACGCCCAGGGTTTAATCTTTGAAACAGACTGGAATAGATTTGATGAAATGCATTCTGTATTCAAAACCAAGCATCTTTCAAGTGAACGAACTGAAGAACTAGCATCGATTTGCATGGCAAAATTCTGGACATTAGATACATTTATCGAAAAGGATCGAGTACGTATGATAAAATATGGGACTAAACAACCTTTAATGAAGTTTATAGCTGATCGGATACATGACATTGAATTCTCAGTGAATGCTGGATTACAGCTTCAAGAAGGTAATTTTAGTCAGCATGTTAAAGAGTTTATAGATGCATCACCTGATCCAGCAATCAAGGAATATACAGAGAATGTTGGTATGCATAATGTTATAGAAATGTCCAGGTTTTTAAAGTTGCTCGGCTCTCAATCGATACAACTCACCATGAAGAATGATGGAACAACCCCTACAAGTTGGATTTTTAAAACTACAAAAGATACAGTGGAATATATTCAAGTTATCCGCGGGAAATTGGATGAAAGTACTATAAATTTTGACATAGATCTAAGGGATTTTCGATTAGACAGGCAACAACATTCGTCAAAAATTGATAACATCCGAATTATTGCTAAATTACTTGCATCAAACAATGGTATAAAACGACGGTTCAATATGATGCGATTATTCACTGCAGGTGGCATTGAGTTTATCAAATATTTAGGGGAAAAAAATGTCTCAAATGTTACTAACTGAAGTTTTACTTCGATTATCATCACATGTATCAGACAAACGAGATTTGAACACCAGTTTAATGGCAAAAAATGCTGTTTTTCTCCTGTTAAAATGACAAAAAAATGCAGGGGACGTGATTCCGACTGGGAGTTTAAATCACATATGATTATATCCGCATCGGGATGCGGAGGTTGTTTGGGACCATTTTTCAATTTTCTTATCTTATGAATATACATACTCAATTAATTGTTCGAACCCTTAATTTATCCATAATAATGAAATTCAGTCTGTTATACAGGTAAATATTTTAAGTTTTCGAAATGATTTTTTATTTGTGTCCTACCCACTTAGTTTCTGTATCATAATTGAAAGATTTAGCATAACCACAGGAATTCCATATAGCATTAAAACAGGTTTGCAATATTTTTTCTGGCTCACTGTCATATTTTTCGATTTTAACCTCGTTTAATATCAATTGTTTTCTATCAATTGGATGACAATTCATCAATTTTAAACTATTTCCAACCGCCATTTTTAATCCTTTTACATTTAATAATGATAACAATAAAAAGATAGGTAATTCAATATTTAGTTCCTTTACTACATTAAGATATTCTGATAATGATTTCATTAATTCTTGTTCATAAAGTATACT
>JAUWYM010000092.1 GCA_030615845.1 Thermoplasmatota archaeon
AGTATACCTAGTTACACTGGTATTCACTAAAGGAGGATGTGGAAGATGAGTGATGTAATAAAATCTTTTGGAAATAATGCAGGAAAGCTGTGGGATACACTTGATACAGAAGGCCCTCAGGTACAGACGAAATTACTGAAAAAAACCAACCTAAGAAACGAAGAATTTTACAGTGCCATTGGATGGCTTGCAAGAGAAAACAAGATATACAAAGATAAAAGAACCTACAAAATTGGAGAAACGAATTTAACTGAAAAAATTGGATCAGATGCTGGTAAAGTGTGGCAAGTTCTTGGAGGCAGCAATGAGATAGATGTTAATGCTATTTCCCGTTTAACAAAAATTGAAAAAATGGATTGTTACTCTGCCCTTGGTTGGCTTGCCCGTGAGGGAAGTATAACGGCAAGAATAACAGTTAGAAAGAGATAAAAACCAAATATTTAAGGAATCTTTTACTCTTCAAGATTTTTTGTTAATGTGAAAAATAATAATTAGCGCTGGAAGGAATTTCGTCCCGTTTTTACCGGTAAAATTTGATAGTGTATAGGAGTAATTGAAAATACTAAAGATATTTTAGGTTTTAGAATGTAATTATAACACCATGATTAGAAGAATTTTATAAGAGAATTACAAAATTAACCGTCTCTTAACGCTATTAGTGATTCTATCCTTTGGTTATTGATATTGTAGTCAAAGGATAAGAATTTATTCGACTGCATAATCTCAAATATTTCTCTGGATCCTATTCTAGATGTCCTAAAACCATTCTCCTTTAGAAATAACAATAACTCTATCATCGAGAAAGCGAATCTATCTATTTGGTTTTCTATTGCTTTGTTGGTAAACATAATGATGCCGATATCATTAGATTCTCTAAACACCATTTTTGTCGCTACACCATACAAACCACCGGTATGACCTACAGTAGTACCTGATAAGGTTTTCCAAATCTGAAAACCAAGTCCATATTGAAAATTGTAGGTGTTACTTTGATATTGAATAGTATGCATTTCTTCAACACTTTCTAGAGAAAGTATTTGAGTAGTCTCATACACTCCATCATTCATAATGGCAATAAGAAAATGAGAAAGATCAACAACAGATGTTCTGAGTCCACCGGCAGGGTAATCAATGATGTTATAGTGGATGTAGGGATAATATTCCCGTTGAAGATACTCGTATGGTACGGCCACATTGCTGGCATTGAGACAAGTCAGCTTGAAACTTGTATCATCCATATCAAGTGGTTCAAAGATATGCTCCCGACAATAATCTTCGAATGATTGTTCTGAGATAATTTCGACAAGATAGCCAAGCAATCCAAATCCTATATTTGCATAGTACATGTCACCTCCAGGAGCGTAATCATTCCAGACTTGTGGTCGATAGTGTATGCCTCCTTGAGTCAAGAGCTCTTCTAGAATTGGGTGGGGGTAGCCAGAAAGTTCTAATTCTCCTGGATAACAAATGATAAAAAAGGTAGGAAGATCTGTTGACAAACTGGATTGATGTGCAAGAAGCATGCGAAAGGTGATTTTTTCATCTGGATGGTTTGGATTTCTCAGGGTAAATGGTAAGTAGTCATTAACATCGTCGTCTAAATCGAAGTATCCTTGTTCATAGAGTTGCATAATAGCAGTTGCGGTAATTGTTTTTGAAATCGATGCAACGAGATAGATTGTTTCTTCAGTTGCTTCTTTGTTGTATTCTCTATCATATAACCCATATCCATTTGCCCAGGCAAGTTCATCGTCTATAACGATTGCTGCTGAAAGAGCAGGCATATGAGCAAGCGACATCAAAGATTCAATGAAGTTGTCAAAACGATTATCTGCGACCGAACGTTCTTGAGCTTGTTCTTGCGGGGAACTTGCTGAAATGATGGATTTAGGTTGTATTGTAGCGGTTATGCTAACTAAGAATATCACGATACCGATAACTATTCCTTTTCTAACAATTTCTTTAATCATAGAATTTTTCTCCATGGGTAAATATTGATTTCTAATATATAATATTATCTTGTTCTTATTATCTTTAGATTTAATAGTGCTTTTAACAGGAGAAAAACAAGATATCATAGTCATACCTAACAGGTTTTTTGTTTTAATTATTTTGCAAAGATTAGAGTTTAATATATTGCTACAATACATGGCAAGTTATTTTGATTATAGAGCGATGTTGAAATGAAATCTGTGTAAAATTTCTGTTGTTTTAGATTGAACTCAATCTTCCAGGTGTAAGGGTTTATATAGGTGTAATGGTTTATATACTAAATATAATATCAGAGATTATAATAGGGAGGTTATAAAATATGAAGAAATTATTAATGATACTTTTAATAGGAATTTTAGTTATAAGTGGAATTGGGGCACAAGCAATAAACGTTGAAAACACCAATAATGTGCATGAAGGAACTATAACTGAGATAATAGAGATCGATGTCTCATCACTAAAGATTGTCGATAGCGATAATGACTACGTTACTGTGTGTCTCGGGAATGAGGAATTATATTTGATGAATCCTGGTCAACCGATGATTCCGAGAGTGATTAAAACATTTGAGCTTCCCTTTGGAGTGACCAATATAAATGTTGAGGCGAAACCATCAGATATTTCAGAATTTAAAATTTCTAAAGAAATAGAACCCGCGTCAGCACCATTACCTCTAACGCCAAGGCAGGATTCCGTGATCCGATCTGAGAAGGATGAGACAGTTTATGAGAGCGATGATTTCTATCCTCATGATTGGTGTAGTGTTCATGTTGGTTGTGGTTTGAACGGTGAAGCGAAGCGTGTTACCCATCTTACCGTAAATATATTCCCACTTAGATATCAACCTGCAAGCGGGAGAATAACTGTAGCTGAGAAGGTTGAGATTACTATAACATATGATAACCCAGATATCGATATAGCACCGCTGAGAGATACCTATGATTTAGTTATCATTACGCCATCTAAATTTTCAACTGAGGTTCAGAGATTAGCTGATCATAAAAATTCTTTTGGTATGAATACGATTATAAAAACAACGGAAGAGATTTATGATGAGTTTACTGGTGTTGATAAACCTGAGCAGATTAAGTATTTCATAAAAAATGCAATTGAAACATGGGATATAACCTACGTTCTACTATTCGGTGGGTTGAAATCGATTGTGTATGGAATTGCTCAAGATAATACAAACCAGGGGTCAAAAGGCTGGCATATTCCTGTGAGATATTCGAACTTTCAATGGGATGGCGCTGAAAGTTATAACTTCACCAGTGGGGAGCCTAACTACATCAGTGATCTTTACTATGCAGATGTCTATAAGGAAGGCGGCGTGTTTGATGATTGGGATTCCAATGGAAACGGTATTTTTGCTGAATGGTCTGGTGACATACGAGATGAACTTGATCTATATCCTGATGTAGCATTTGGAAGACTTGCTTGCAGAAACAACCGGGAAGCAAAAAACGTAATTGATAAAATCATTAACTATGAAAAACAACCAGCTGACCCAAATTGGTTTAAAAGAATTATTGCGATATCTGGAGATGGCTTTCTAGATCAGGAAGATTGGGATATGCAATGGGATACCAACAGCCTACCCGATGGAGAATATACTATCTATGCACAAAGCACAAACCCTGAGGAAGAAACTGGACCAATTGATGAAATACACATCACACTTGATAAAACCGTGGAGACAAACATTACCTTTAATCATGATGACCATCTTAAAGAAGAACTGCAAAACGGTTATCCCGCACCACCCATCGCAGAAATCATGTCAATATCAAACGGTAACACCCTCGGCAACACAGATTACACATATACTCCTGGTGGCGGAGAAGCATACTGCAACGACTTCTACTGGTATGCAAACATTTCCTATGTAGGCGGTGTTCTGACAATACGTGGGAAATCCTATGATCCCAAACCCTATGGTAATCTCACTGACATAGACGTATGGATAGAAGACGAAGAAGAAACAATAGTATTTTCAGATAGTCGTGAAGATACAGAAACTTACTATGAGGGAGAATGGCTAGTCGGTGAAAAACTCCTCCGTGGGAGAGGGGGAGCTCTTGTCTATATCCCTGATGATTTTGAGAGCAACAGCGTGTTTACCTCAAATGGTAAATGGTATGATCAATCAGATGTCATCGAAGAATTTAGCAATGGATATGGTCTTGCGTATTTTTCTGGGCATGGGAGCCCTGGATGGTGGGGAGATCATTATCCGGGTATACCTGGTAACAGACGATACGGTCAAGTAGCTGGACTTGTGGTTACTCAGATTTCGTCCTACTTCCCGTTTTTCTATTTTCCAATTTTCCCAATGAGGAAATTAGCAAATACGGATATGCTCCCTGTTGTTTGTGTTGGTGGTTGTCATAACAGCATGTTCAGTATATCGTTGATTCCTTCAATTATGAACCGATTTATACAAAATTGGATGCATACCTATGGGACGCCGACTCCTGAATGCTGGAGTTGGTATATGGTAAAACTTCCAGATACTGGTGCGATTGCAACCATGGGTAACACGGGATATGGATGGGGATCAGAAGGCGATGTGTGTACCATTGGGACAGGTGATGGATGGATAAACACTGAGTTCTTCAGACAATATGGAGAAGAAGATCAGCATGTCCTTGGTATGGCTTATATTCAGTCGATTGCTGCCTACGTAACCCATCATAAGACCTTTGAACTTGAATATTGGCGTCATGACTATGGATGGGATGGCATTGATCAGAAGACGGTTGAGCAATGGCAGCTCTTAGGTGATCCAAGCCTACAAATCGGCGGGTATTCATAGGTTTCTTCTACTGATAACCCTCCACTTTTTTCT
>JAUWYM010000182.1 GCA_030615845.1 Thermoplasmatota archaeon
CTTTTCTTTCTCCTGCTCTTTTGCTTCTCTTTTCGCCTTTTTTTCCTCAAGTTGTTTTAATTTCTGTTCTTCCTTTCTTCTTTTTTTTAATTCTTTTTCTTTTCTTTTTAATTCTGCTTTTGTTTCTTTCACAGTTATTTCCGGTTCTACTTCTTTTTGCTCTGACACCTTTCCTAACGTTTCATCAGCAGGTTTTTCCTCTATGACTTCTGATGATATCTCTTTTTCTGCCCGGGTCTCTTCAAGTTCTATAGGCTCCCAAGTAGGTATTTCTTCCTCTGTTTCGCCAACAGAATACTGAGGCATGATTTTCTCATCAACTGTTGTAACCTCAAGAAATTCTTTTGGAGTTTGTTCTTCTTTCTCCTCTACTGTTTCTTCAATTTCTTTAGGTTTCGTTTCTTCAACAGGTTCCCATTCAGGCAGCTCCTCCTCTTTCTCATGTACCTCTTTTGTTGGTTCTTTTTCTTCCTGTATTAAGGTAGGTAACGGTTCCTCTGTTTCTACTGGTATTTTTTCAAATACTTTCCCCATTTCTTTTGGTTTCACTTCTAAAAACTCAGGCTCTGAAACATCAACTTTTTCAATTTCATAAAGATCTTCAGCATCAAAAAGATCCTGCAAATCAGCATCATCGTCTTTACTTTCTTCTTTTTGTTGTTCTGGTATATGCGACTCTATTTCCGATGGAACAACCTCTTCTTCTTTTTCGTGGATGACAACTCTAGGTTCAAGACTATCAGATTTTTTTAAAAGATCAGATGTTGTATATTTCATCTTAGTTTTTGATGGCTCACCAGATAATCGTTCACGTATTGATTCCAGATTTTTTTCATGTTTAGCAACAATTTTTCTCACTTTTGGATCAGAAGGACTATCGAGAATCATACGTAGCTTTTCAATATCATTTTTTTTAGGTTTTTTATCTTGGGTCATGATATCAGAAACCAATAAAAGTATAAGTATACCCACCTATTAATAAATTTTCCTTATTTTATCTTTATCCATTGTTTTTTTGAACTAAAAAGTTTATTAAACAGGCAACGTATTTATCATTTTCTGATAGAAATGGACTTTAAAAATAGAGATGTCATCTCAGTTAAAGATTTTTCTAAAAAAGAAATTAACGACATATTAAGCTATGCAAAAAAAATGGCTCCATATGCAAAAGGTGAAAAACATACCAATATTTTAAAAGAAAAAATTTTATCATCTCTTTTCTTCGAACCAAGCACTCGTACCCGTCTTAGTTTTGAAAGCGCTATGCATAGACTTGGAGGAAGCGTGATTGGTTTTGCAGATCCAAGTGCAACGTCGCAGAAAAAAGGCGAAAGCCTTGCAGATTCAATACGTATGGCTGATTCATATAGCGATGCAATTGTCATACGGCATCCTCAAGAAGGAGCAGCAAGACTTTCTGCAGAATTTGCTGAATCACCGGTTTTAAATGCAGGAGATGGTGCTGGACAACATCCAACGCAATGCCTTCTTGACCTGTTTACTATTATTACTGAAAAAAAGAAGATCAAGGGAAATAAAGTCGTGCTTCTTGGTGATTTAAAATATGGGAGGACGGTACATTCACTCGCCTATGCACTTTCACTTTTCGGTGCAGAATTAACTTTTGTATCCCCACAGAGTTTGAAGATGCCAAAGGAAGTAATTAATGAATGTAAGGACTTTGGGGTTGAACCTTCGAGTACTTCGAATCTGGAGGGGGCAATCAAGGACGCTGATGTCCTCTATGTGACAAGAATTCAGAAGGAACGGTTTCCCGATGCTGAAGAATATAATCGTGTTGTAGGAACCTACAGGGTTGATAATGAATTGTTAAAATATGCAAAAGAGGATCTTATCGTTATGCATCCATTACCCAGAGTTGTGGAGATAGATCCACAGGTCGATAAAACACCTCATGCATTGTATTTCAAGCAGGCATTCAACGGCGTCCCCGTACGAATGGCGCTTCTATCTCTTATCCTGGGAGGTAGAAGAATATGAAGGAACTTAGGGTAACGCCCATTAAGAATGGAACTGTTATCGATCATATCACTCCAGGATTTGCACTTAAAGTGTTACGTGTCTTAAAACTTCCAGAGGCGACTTCTTCTGTTGTTAGTGTTGCTATGAATGTAAAAAGCAGATTTGGAAAAAAAGATATTGTAAAAATTGAGAACCGAGAGTTGGATAAAAGAGAGGTGAACAAAATCTCGCTTATTGCGCCAAAAGCAACAATTAATATTATCAGGGGTTATGAAGTTGTAGAAAAACATAAAGTTCGATTGCCAGATGAAATTATTGGTATTGTTAAATGCTCAAATCCTACCTGCATCTCTAACTCAAGAGAGCCAGTGGAAAGCAGATTTATTCTGGTGAGTAAGGATCCGCCGCATATCAAATGTTACTATTGCGAAAGAGAAACAGAAGATATCGCTGAAAGAATTATCTAATTTCATCGAGTATTTCTTTTGCCCGATCAAGTTTTATCTTCTTTTCTTTCACCATTTGTTCTGCTACTTCATCTATTTGATCTCCTTTCGCGCCAGCCATCACCGCGATATTTTTTGCATGAAGCGACATATGGCCTTTTTGAATACCGACTGTTGAGAGAGCAAAGACCGCTGCAAAGTTTTGTGCAAGGCCAAGGCTTGCAACAACTTCAGCGAGCTCCTGTGCTGTTTTTATGCCAAGTATTTTTTTGCAGAGTCTTGCTTTAGGAAGGATG
>JAUWYM010000067.1 GCA_030615845.1 Thermoplasmatota archaeon
TCTTGCTTTCCAGTTTTTCGATACGTTGTATAACCTCTTCAGGCCACTGCTGTATCCCATCCATCCAACATAAGTAATAGAAAAACTAACTGATTGATTTTTCGATTTAAACAAAAGTAACTTGATCAGCTAAACAAATACATTATTTTTAATTTGCTACAAAATAATTAAATTTAAAATTTGAAGGATAGAATTAAAAAAAATATCATCCATTCATTGATTGGTAAGGGTTGAATGCTGGGTCACCGTACACAGTAAATTCGTGAAGACAAACGTATTTTTTGTCAAGTGCTTTGGTCCGATCAAATGAATCGGTTTGTACGGAATTGAGAAATTCTTGATCTATAAAGCGAAGGCCAGTGGAAAGTGTTAACGGCGGAGTCCATAAAAACGTTGTATTTGCATCCTTTGGAAGATATTTATTTTTAGCATTTCTAAGTGCAGTTCCTACATCTGTATCATTCTCAATCAAATCTAAAATGAAATCTTCTGCAACTACTGATCCAAAATGAACATCAGGATATTCGTCCTTTAACTTAAGATTCAGAATCGCCTTCATAAAACCTAGTATACCAATGCCCCATCCACCAGGGAGTGGTCTGGGTTCAAGATAACCGGGATCTGCGGTAACACGAGTGGCACCAATATATGTATTCACACCCGCATGAATATATGTCTGTGAAAGAACATTCTCACCAGCCATGCCATCCGTTCTTCCAGTAATACAACTTAAAACAAAAATAACTCCAGGACCATATTTCATGTTCTCAACAGAACGAATATCATATGACCCCTTACTGGAAAGCCCGCTTCTCACCGTTGGATAAATCCGCGATATCGCTGTGACAAATGGGAACCCTCTTGAGTCAATTAAGATATCCCCATGTTCGTAGAGATTATAAGAACCATGTGCAAAGGTAAAGATGAGGTTGCTATTGAGGTGGTCAGCTCCACCGGTTACTTTTTCATCAGAATTTAGGAAATAGATGAAGCTTTTAGGAAATAACAATCGATTTAAAATCCCAGCTTTTTTAATTTTTTCAAGATCACTGCTGCTAAATCCTTCCCTTTGTGATTGAAGTAAAAAGGTATTTCTTGCACCAGAATATCCTGTTTCCATTTTTTCTGTAAGTCTCATATTAATAAATGTGCTTTCACCTGTTGGGAATTTGGTTGGTTCTCCTCTGCCTTTATATAGAATATTACCAAGCCTTGTCAGAATTGGCAGGTTTTGGAATTCGAGACCGCAACCCGTTTGTACAAGTGCATTATCTTTCCACTCTCCCAAATCATCGATTATTTCATCATAAAAGAATGTACGTGCAATAAGTGCGCTACAGTCTTGTACATCTCGACCTGTCACTCGACCAACAATATTTTCTTGGAAAGGCCAATATGAATAAGTATTGTTTTCTCTATCATCTGGTTTAGGATCAATATCGCCATACATAAAGTCACTTGGAACTGAAAAACCCATCATATAGGCAGCTTCATTATCAGGAGTTCCGTCGGGGTTATAGTAGAAATACATAGGAACCATAGTTGGGTCAGCAGAAATTGCGATATATATGGGATTTTCTGCATAGTGATCTCTTAATTCCTCAAGATTTTCTACAGGTATATATGCAATTTGAGAAAGAAGATCAATGAGTTCTTCATGAATGCCCATAGTGTGCTCGTTTGATGGTTCAATAAGGTTAGGGTTTGTACCAGGCTGGGAAACGCCAGGACATGTAGTACCATTGTAAAGGACATTATCATCTGCTGCAAATGCAAACTCTGGTTTTGCAAAAACAATTCCCTTATGATATGCAGTAAGATACGGCACAATTGAAGACAAATTATTCATTAAAGGAACGATAGGGCTATCAAGTTTCTCAACAGTTATTTTGACTGAATAGCTTCCTTTTTTAATGGCAAACCATTGGGCAAAAACCTGAACATTATATGTACCTGGTTTATCGTATATTGTTATTTCATAATGGATTTTATCTGTTATTATGTTGCCGTCAATATCTCGATCAGGAAGACCACCGGCTGTTGCTCCGAAAAGATATCGGTGACTCTCAGGTTCAGGGCTGTTTAAGAGGATGGTTATTCGATCTCCTAATGATTGTGCATTTTGGGAATCAAGATTTTCAAGATCAATTGTTACTTGGGCATATTTATAATTTTCAGGGATGTCGAATTCGTGGACTGCCGCTACACTATTGAATATTGAGGCAATAATTTGGGTTGGAAGAGCAATTCCTGAAGCTATCGTTTCACTAAACTCGTATTCTACTGAATCAAGAACATTTGGTGGAGATACATCAAGTGGATTTGCCATAGTAATGTATCCTACTGTTTCATCAAATCGTTCTGATATAATCTCAATGCATTCATCTATAATTTCCTCTAAGGTATTAAATTCTATCACATTATAAGGATCTCCATTGAGATTACCGCATATATAGAGGTTTTCCACACCAAGATTGTCTAGGACAGTTGTTACTTCTGTACCGATTTCATCAGTTACGATTACTGGTATGCTAAGGTATGATGCTAATGGTGTTGCTGCCATTCCAAGTTCATATCCCTGCGTATCGTCTTTGATGAGTATGGCAGCGTTGCTTTCTTCCCAGAACATCTCAGCAATGGATAGTGATATTTCTTTTGGTGTGAAGATGTCTGCTATTACAAAATCTGCTTCGATGCCAATTTGTTGCTCTGCTCGTTCTATAGCTTTTGATGGATTATTGAAATTTTTCACATAGAGAGGTATTACGGTTTGGTCACCTTCTTCGTTGTACTGAACTGCAATTGGTGTTGCTATCAATGAATAGAACGGGTTTTGATCAGATACTGCAATTGCTGAAGGCATTTCAGCAGTGAATGTAGAAGAGATATTAAATTTTTCAACAGAGTCCACCATATTAATAATACCAACAGCGCTAAAAGAAGTTGCAATCAAGACAAAAACAGCTAGCATCGATAGTATGGTTATTTTACGATTCATATGTATCACATATAAATATTAACTGTATAATATTTAAAAGTTATGTTTTAAAAAAATTCCTTTTGACCCAGAATAAAGAAAACAGAATAACGATTATAATAGCTACCAAAAATATTATAACTTCCGGGGAAAGTGAAAAATCATTTGATGAACTTTCGTTATTTTCCGCATCATTTCCCCATGTGTTTATTGTAAAAAATAGTTCTGCAGGAGTTTGATCGATATTGCCTGCTTCATCTTTTGCCTCGATAAGAAAAGTATAGTTCCCGTTTGGTAAATCTGTATATGTTTTTGATGTTTCATCTGTCCAATCAGACCACTCAGAGTCTATTCCTTCAAGCATGTATCGATAGACAAGATTTTCTTCCTCTGTTTCATCATCAGATCCCATCCACGTGAAGGTGACATTATGTTCTGTAATAGTTTCACTTGGTCCAGTAACAATAGTTGTCTCTGGAGGCAAAATGTCTTGATCGGGTGCTTCTATAGTCTGGGTATCCAATGCATATATTATTCCATTTAATCCCACATAAACAATACCATCATCTATTACAGGATCAGAGATAAAAGGAGTTGTAATAAAATTATAAACATCATCATCGACAGTAAATTCTGGAGCAAAAAACCATGCAGACTCTCCCGTTGACGTATTAACTGCATACAATCTACCATCATCAGAGCCAAAAAACACATATTCACCAAATACAACAGGTGAAGAATGAATCGCAGCATTGCATGAAAAAAGCCATGAGAGACTTCCATCATCTGCATCTAACGCATACACATTATTATCCGCAGAGGCAGCAAACACCAAGCCATTATAGATAGCTGGAGTAGTATCAAAACCCCAACCAGCTTCATAGTTCCATATCAACTCACCATCGCTTGGATTTAAAGCATAAATATGATTATCCCACGAGGAAAAATAAACAATACCATTTTTCATAGTAGGTGGAGAAGTAATCATACCACTAGAAGTAAAGTTCCACAATATTGCGTGATCATCAATAGAAATAGCATAACAACTCTTTCCAGAAGCAATATAGACAATATCAGAATACGCCGGTGAAACATATATTTCATCAGAGAAATTTAGCATCCATTGTTCCATCCCATCAGAAGCATAGAAGCAATATACATTTCCAATGTTATCGCCAAAAATTACGTTGTCGTAGGCAACAACAGGCTGGGATACCACATCGGCAGTTGATACCTCCCATTTACTGTTTCCAGCGTTATCAAAAACAGATAAACCCTCAGAGTGACCAACAAACAATAAATCATCACTTACGACAGGGATTGTAGGTGTTTCACCAACATATGTACTCCATTTTTTATCTCCATTTTCTGCATCAATTGAATAAAGATCCCCAGATAAAGTTGTTATATAGAGAGTATCTTCATCGACAACACCTGATGAAGAGAAATCATTAACGTTATCGCCTGTATCAAACTCCCAGAGAACTTCTGCGTCTCCCTCATATTTAGTATCGTTTTTTAATAAAGTAAAATTCTCTTTCTCTGGAACACCAAAGAATCGTACCCATCCACAAGGTTGAACCTGTCGAATTGTTTCTACATTTGAATCAAGATTTGTAATGTTTAAAACCTTATGTGGGTTGCCGAAAAACGCCCAAACACCATTTTGTTTAATAAGTGTGGAATCAGTGATTTTAATGTCAGTAATCCAATCGCTTATTGGAGATGTGGAAGTAATCTCCTTGACAATATCGATATCTATCTGCCCATAATACTCTTTACCTAACTCGTCATATTTTAGATCTCTACTTTCAGGATGATAACGAATAGAAAAATAACCAAATCCCGGGATTCCTAAGAGTGGATACGCTGATCTTTTTACAAACTGTTTAAAATTAAATTTTTCAAGTCTAACCCTTAAATTATATGGATTATTTGCACTCCAATAGTATCCATCAAACGTCCGCCATACCGCATACGCCCTATATCCTAGTTCAAAACGTGAAATCTCACCAGTTTTTGTATCACCAATAAGCCAGACTGCATTCATACTCCCATCATTTTTATTTCGGAGATGATAAATGACATCATCAATACTGTTTCCATACTGAATGGCATTACGTGCTCTTACTAAGAGAGGAAGACCCTTATTGTCAAATATCCCTTGAGGATTTGTTGTCTCAAGAAATACGATTCCATTATCGTTCTGATAATAATCCTCATCACTCCAGATAAATCCAGGAGATGTTGGAATCATTAATCTGTTTCCATTACTTGGTTGTATATCAAGCATCACATTCCAACGGAGAGAGATGTAATATGTCCACCACCACGAACCGCCTCCGCAGATTGTAGAATGGGTAAAGACTAGTTGACCGTCAGATGTGGCATTACCTGTTGCGATAAAGCCATCACAGTGATGCGGTGGTTCCCCATCAAAGAAACTATTAAACAAGGCGTCTCCATCGATATATTTTGTTTCAGGGACAATCTTTTCTAACTGGTGAATAAAGGTTCTAAATGGATGAATGCCGACACGCATTCTCGTCAGTTTAGACATGAATTCATACATCTCGTTCATGGTGAGAATATCTTTAAACGTGACATTTCGTCCATGAATAGTTCCTCCTCTTGCTGTTACACCATCTGCGATTCCTTCTATTTCTTTTTGATATTCTTCAGGAATTTTGTCCCAATACATGCGATAACAATTTCTAAT
>JAUWYM010000130.1 GCA_030615845.1 Thermoplasmatota archaeon
TGATACCGTCCTCTTCTTTAGCACCTCTACAAACTGCTTCCATAACACCTCCTCTGCCACCACAAACAAGAACGCCGCCTCTCTTGGCAATACATCTTCCAACTGTTTTAGCAACTTCTAAGGCATAACTACCTAAGTCACTATCGTCTCCATCACTTCCGCAAACAGAGATATTGATTTTCATGAAAACACCTTATTTGTTACTTGCTTTTATTTGTTATCCACATTCGTACACATCAACTCATAAATCCATATCATCATTACCGACATCCAAATAAAAACTATGACACATGATAACACTTGTAGAATTAAGTTTAAATACAGATATCAGATGCGTTAGAGCTTGTAAAGGAGAAGAAGGAAACCCCCTATATTTTTTCTTCATATTTTTTCCTCTCTCCTTTTTCACATTTTGCTAAGAAAAAACATACAGAACGAACAATTCATAAGTCTGAACACAGCAACAACTTTCAAAAAATAGTTGGAGGGGAGAACAACGTTCTCCCAACCAAAGGGGAGGAAAATATGAATTATTTTTTTCCAGATACTTTCTTTTTCAGCAATCCAAGAGAAACAACAGAAATTATTGCCACCACAGCGATAACTACAATAACAAACAAACTATCAAACGATTCTTCAAAGAGAAAACCTGCAAACATGTCTGCTTCAGTAAATACATCATACTGAGTTGACCATCCAGAAGCAACCTCTTCACCTTCGTCAGTGAAATACACATCATTATAATAACACCAAACCTCCATGACAGGATAAGGATGATACTTCCAATAATCGTAGCTCATACCGCCTCTAGATATAAGTGCTTCACCTTCTTCATCATAAAAAGGGCCAGACGTTGCTTCAAGAACCATCCACCGTCCATCCTCTTTTATCTCAACCCAAGCATGACCACCAACCGTTCCACTAAAATCGACTTCCCCTAAAACAACCCGAACATCCTCAGCTGCAACACCAGAAGCACGTAAAAGAGAGACGAGCGTGTTTGCCTGCTCAGAACAATCACTTACCACATTACCTTGGGCGGGATTTGTCAAATAACCTGGAGTATTAGAGAGAAGCTCCTGAGGAAGTAGCCATTTCTCTATTTTTCCATTGAGAACGTTATCGGAAACCCATGTCCATCCAACCGCCATCTCGTAGATTTCTTGGACAGTCTTATCAGTACTTAATTCTCGTATTACACTGTTGTCAGGTGTAACAAACTGCTGATATGGAGAGCTCTGACCTAATTGTGTGTCCCATCCTGCTCCCTCCAGATAAACTTTAAGCTGCGTGGGTTCTGCACAGTCTAACGTTGTCTTTTTGAGCTCCAACCGCTTTATCTCCTGCTCTGCCTCAGCACTGAGAACTTCTTTAGAATATTCAACAAACTTTTTCAGATGTGCCTCTTTTACCTCACATATCTTAACAACGTATCCACTACTAGTAAGTACTGTGAGATCACTCGGTTTTACAACATAGAACTCATAATTACTTGTAGTTATCAATCTCTTTGTATATGCCAAGTCAGAATTTTTCTTGGCCATAACAACAAACTCTTTTTTTGAAGCTAAAACCGGACGTTCGATTGTTTCTTTTTCAACTAAAAGCTCTACTGCATTTACAAGCATCTTCTGCACATTTTCTTTGTCGACAACGGGAATTGCAGTCAATTTACCTTCATAAACAACCAATAACTCATCTTCTTTTTCAATAATCTCTTCACCACTCTGTACAACCTTTTTGTCCAAAATATTGATTTCTCCAGTTTCAGCATTCACCTGACTTGTTATAGAAACGGTAACCAGTCCCTTATTTATAGTAACTGTATAAGTTGATTCGATCTCATAGTCCGCACCGCTTACTAAAGACAAAGAATTAACACTTTTTATCATAGCCTTTGGTTCCGCTAATGACATTGCATTATACGCCTTAACTGCAGCTTCATCTGTCAAAGATGCTTGAACATCATTATATGACTCATCACTTGAGCCTACAACAGAGTTCTGATCAGATAAAGCAGTATCTGCTGCAGACACACTACTTATTAAAAACAGTATTAAAACCGAGAGTACTATCATATTATTCCAGAATTTAAGAGATATTTTTTTCATCTGCATCTTTAACATTTTTATTTTCATTTTTTCACATTCCTCCATATACATCTACTACTTGTTTATACAGGTTTACTTTATATACTACTTTTGGAGCGGTTTTTTGATTGTTATAAAAAGAGTATGGTACAAATCTTTGATAACACAAATCAACTATCTATTATTCTGCAGGGGCATCTAACTGCTCTGACGGTTCTTTGTAATAGCAGACTGTTTTTCTTCCCTTCTTAATTACTTCTATAATATCTGCTTGTGCTAACACTTTTATATTATAATTTATCGTCTGAGGTTTTTTACCAAGTTTCATGGCGATTTCTTTCTGAGTAATACCCTCGTTTTCTTTGATTATGTTAAGAATACTGATTTGAAACTCAGTAAGTCGAAATCGCTGCTCTTTTGGAAACTTCATACCAGTAGGATAAAAAGCCCTGTACCTCAAACCTTCTCTTCGTGATTTAATGAGTTCAGTCTTTTCAAGCACGCTCAAATGATACGAAAGCGTACCATTTTTAACGTCCATTCCCCTTCGAATTTGATTATAGTGAACACCAGGATTTGTCCTGATATATCCATAGATCTGTCCACGGACAAACTGATCAAGGACGTCTTCTTTTTGAATACGTGTATACATCGGAATAAGAAGCGGGAGAAGAGCTAACAATTTATATTTACCAGTCTCAGTAAAAGCAAAAAAACATAAAGCAAGCACACTAACACTTGTGGAGGTCGTCACTGCAACAGGTTCTTTATTCTCCTTCACCCAGAGATACCCATGCACTAGATGCCCTTCATAGTTGACCTTGTAGTTTTGTTTAATGGAATGGGTAAAACCAAAATCATCGGTAATATTAACAGTGAGACCATATGTCCCACTCTTCTTATAGATATGAGTAGCGGTTGCCTCATCTATATTATAATTTTCAATGCTTCCATCCCCCCAATCCACCGAATAATCTACAATATTATCATACAAAACAGGATTGTTTAATTCATTAAAAACAATCTTAATCTTATACGTATCAAGCTCATCTATCGATTGATCAAAGGTGGCTGTCGCAGTAAAATTTTTGATAGGAAGAACAACCACTTCTGATACTTTTAGCACCGTATCCTGAGCAAAAATACTCACCACAATACCATCTTCATAATCCAAAACAGTACTTCCCTTAGGAAGAATACTTGTGTTGCCATCTGAATATTTTATTGCAATTCTTTCATCAGGTAGTCGTACTGCTATGCTATCTTCAGGCAGCTCGATCATGTTCTTTGTATCTCCATTGATCACTATCGTATCGGTTCTCAGATCCTCGTTGTTAACAATTGAGGAATATAACTCATCAAACTCCATAACCTGGGAGCCTTCACTTGCGCTAGAAATACTGTACGAAGATTCGGCAACGGATAATGCATTTCCAGAAGAATCTGAAGCAAGAATGCCAGAAACATTAAAGAGAAATACAGCTATAAATATACTTAAAATAATGAAATATCTCTTTACCATTTTAGATTTATAGCAAGTCATAGTCTGTTTTCCTACAATTCCTTACTATATATTTAAGGAGACACAGCCTATTTATATGTTTTGAGACAAAATTTTGATTGTTGTATCAGCTATTTGATATAAGTAGCCCACCTCAAAAAGATATGATCTGCTCTCTAAGATTTACAAATTAAAATCTTCGATTCCAATAAAACTATATATTCTTCCCTGTATTAAGTTACCATCTCATCCTGGAGATAACAGATATGGTGACAAAAA
>JAUWYM010000051.1 GCA_030615845.1 Thermoplasmatota archaeon
CTGTTTCACCTGTAAAATCAAAAAGTTTACCTTCACAAACAGATTTTGATCCATTAACTGATGAAATTGAAGTAACAGTTGAAATTCAAAAGATACGATCACTTGAAAAATTTGACCGCCAAATACCTGTAAGAGAAAAAATCGATTGGTTTTCTGATCCTGATTTTTATGTGAAAGTCTTCATCAATGATGTGGAGTTCACAAGTGATGTTTGGCATAATACAAAATATATAAATGATCTGCAGTGGTCAGCGACATTAGCTGTCCCTGATGATGAGGAATTTGTAGACATTAAAATCCAACTGTGGGATTGGAATTTCGGTAGAGACAGACTCTGTGACATTAGTAGCATTTATGATGATGGATATCGGGATAGTTTTGATGTAGAACTGACGTATAGCATTAAAACAGGTCACTGGTTTGGAGATGATTTTACAAATCTTCTGTCATGGATGGAAGATCCAAGTGGGTACGGACGATTAAACGGCTGTGACGATGGCAGCGTCTATCAACGAGAAAGAGATTGCGAGCTCTGGTTTGATATCTATCAGACAGATCCTGACGGTGATGGTATCCCCTATTGGACTGAAGTAAATGTATATGGGACAGATCCTGAAGTAGATAATACTGGTGAAGATTCAGATGGTGACGGATGTCCCATTGAATGGGAACATAAATGGGGACATTATATGTGGTATGATTGGCATGACGATGAATACTATCATTATTGGGAGTATAATGATTCGGTTTGGGATGATCATGTACATCTTGATCCAGATGAAGATGGGCTTGATAATGTAGAGGAATATTTGACATCTCAATGGGATTCAGATCCTTTCAGAAAAGATCTTTTTGTTGAGCTTGATGAGATGGAAACAAGTCCTGATGGTCAAGAAAACATATTGCCTGAGGGATCAAAGGAACTTCTTCGCACTGCATATGATAGGCAAAATATTGTGTATCATCTCGATGATGGCAACATGGATGGCTATACAACTTATTTTGACACGGGACATGATATAATTCCTTTTTATGAGATGTTAGATCGTTCAATGCTTCGAGACATCATCTATTGGAACTATTTCTTACACGGTGATGAAAACAACTGGCGTCGTGGTATCTTCCATTACGGTGTCGTTATCTATCAAGCAGACTATCATGGCTATGTTTTTCTCTCTGATTCCTGGCAAATTTCAGCAAAGGTAATCGAAGAAAATAAGACAATTCCAAAAATTCAAGCGAAGAGAGATATTGCTTTTGCTAGTGCTTACATGCACGAATGCGGTCATACATTAGGGATATACAATGGGAACACTCCTGGATGTGATGATCAGAATGGTAAATATCCCTGGCAGAGAAACTGGTGGAAATGGCGACCATATAAAAGCGTGATGAACTACGGCTATATGTATAAAATCGTTGATTATTCAGATGGTTCACGCGGTAGAAATGATTTTGATGATTGGGACAGAATCGATCTTACAGCTTTCCAGAGCGGTTGGTGGTAAAACTAAGGACATCTTTTAATCCAAAATGTGTAAAGATAATCTTGGGTATTTTCGCATTCTTCACATTATTTAAACAATTAAATATATATAATTGAAAAATCAATTGTAGTAATATAGATTATGAAAACAAAACTAAGTACAGTATTTGTATTATTCGTATTTCTATCAATAGTTACTACATCGGCAGTAGGCAACTTTAAAACAAGAAAGTCCCCTGTTGGTGATGGAGAAACAATTTATGTCGATGATGACAACATCGATGGCCCATGGGATGGAACACTGGAACACCCTTTTAGACATATACAAGACGGCATCAATATCTCCCTAGACGGCGATACTGTTTTTGTTTATGATGGCACATATTATGAGACTCTCATTATCAACAAATCCATAACTCTCACGGGAGAAAAAGAAACCATTCTTGATGGGATGTATAACGATGTAATTATCAATATATTTTCAGAATATGTTACATTACAGAATTTTACAATTAGAAACTCTGGCGGACATGTTGGTAATGTAGGAGTAAAACTGCAGTTAGATAATAATCTCATAAAAAATTGTATTATCTACAGGGCAAAAACAGGAATTTATGCAATCAACTCATCATTTAACAGAATCAATAATTGCACGTTTCACAACAATGGAGAAGGAATTTTTTTTACCTCTTCTGCTAACAATGTCATAGAGGGTTGTACTTTTGGTCGTAACTCTATAGGTATTCATTTTGAAAACTCTTACAGTACTAGTATAACGTACTCCTATCTCTATGCAAATGGTCGAGCATGTTTTTTCAATAATTCCAAAAATATTGAAATAATTCACTGTAACATCAGTGACAACAGTGTCAATCACGGCGGCGTTTTCATGAAAGGATGTTCACAAATTGATATAATCAATTGTATTATCAATCATAATGGCGTAGGAGTCAATACTGCAGGATCAGATTCCATTTCTATTCTCAACAGCACTTTGTGTTTGAATACTCATTATGCAGTTTGGATGGATCAGTTCTGTAGTGATGTAGCTGTTAAAAATTGTGAGATCAGAAATAATTTTCGATTTGGAATCTATAAACCATCAGAGTGCAGGTGTGATATTGCTAGTAACAATATCTATAAAAATATGTTATATGGAGTTTATGCAAAACATTCACAGTGCACCTCAAAACATAACTATTGGGGATCCCCTCTTGGCCCTTCTTATACAGATCTTGGAAGAGGAGATAGAATAACGTTTTCTCCGGGTCGTATTCATTATAGACCTTGGCGTCTCATACCATATGAAGATATCGGTGCTGATTGGAAGAATAATGAAGAGTTTATGAATAAATCATGTGATGATCCCATAAAAAAACAAATTACTTTCAATGAAAATGATTCTGATAACGATGGGGCTCCTGACTGGTGGGAGGAAAAATGGGGTTACAACCCTTCCTCTTGGGATAATCATTCGTTTCTTGATCCAGATGCTGATGGGCTTTCGAATGTTGAGGAATGTTATACCGATTCCTATGGTTCTCATCCCTTCCAAAAAGATATCTTTCTTGAGATCGATTGGGTAGCATCACAAAGTGGTACATCAAACAAACCCACAGAAGAGATGACACAGGAGGCAGTCCAGGTCTTCGAACAGCATCATATACGTCTTCATGTTGACATCGGGGATCTTGAGGGAGGAGAAGAAATACCTTTTATAAGCAATTTTTCGTTTCCCAGACTTCAAGAGTTGTATTGGGATTATTTCCTTCACAACGATCTCAATAACCCAAGAAAAGGTATTTTTCATTATGGCATAATCTGTGACTTTGGTCCTGATGTGAATTTCCCATTTATCGGATGGAATCATCTTGACTCGTTTCTTATTTCAGCGCAATTATTACAAGATAAACTTCCTAAATATTCGAGAGAACGACTGATTATGGGGGCAGCGGTCCATCACCTTGGACATACCCTTGGGCTGCTTTCAGATACACATGGCGGAATAGATAATCTTGGTACAGTACAACTATTGAGTTTTCAATGGTTGAAATATCATAACTATAAAAGCTGCATGAACTACTACTTCAAATACAAAACGTTTTCCTATTCAGATGGAACGCATGGCTTTGGTGATTTTGATGATTGGCAGCATCTTGATTTTACTTTTTTTAAAGACAGTCATTTTGAATGGCCAAAATAAACAATGTACATAAATACAAAACGCCATTAAACCCTGAATTATGGATGTTAAAAAAATACTACCCGTGATAGGTATCATCATTCTGATTTACCTGCTTTCAACAGTTGATCTTCCGGCAGTTTTTGATATTTTTTCTCGTATTCCTCTTTTCTATGCGTTTCTTTGTTTATTTTCCGTTGTTCCTATCGTTATTTCCACAAACATTCAATGGCAGATTCTTCTTAAAAAACAGAAAATACATGTGAGCTTTTTATATTCACTTAAAAACATATTCATTGGTTATTTCTACGGATTCATCACTCCAGGTGGTTTTGGCGGCTATATCCGAGCTCTTTATCTAAAAAATGAAAGTGGCCAGCCTCTCCCAAAATGTGTCTCTAATATCATCACTTTTAACACAATTGATTTTCTTTCATTACTATTACTTGGTCTTATCGGTGGTTTTTTTCTCAGCAGCAGATTTCCTCTACTCTTTATAACAATAATAATTGTTTCTATTATAGTTGCTTCTTTGTTTATATTTTTCCTTAAAAAGAAGAAATCACAAGTTATTTTTACAAATTTTTTCCAATTAAAAATTTTTTCAAAACTGAAGGATAGACTAGAGGATCCCATTGATACATTCTTTGAAAATCTCCCTGGTTTCAAAGATATCCTTCTTCCATTCTCACTATCGATTTTTGGATGGATAATACGTTTTTCAGAGCTTTATCTCATATCCATATTATTTGATATCCGGGTTCCTTACATCTCTTTTCTTTTCATAATAGCTGTTGCAAATGTTGTTGCATCTCTTCCGATTTCAATCTATGGTCTTGGGACAAGAGAGATAACGCTTATTTCGCTGTTTTCAATTTTTGCAGTCGCGCCTGAAAAAATTATTAGTCTTTCGCTTTTTTGGTTTGCCGTTATATGGCTGCTGCCTAGTGTTGTTGGAGCAGTTATTACTGCTTTTGAAAGCAAGAAACTTGGTGGTGCTACTTCTAAAAAAATAATGTAGAACTGTTTTTTGGATGCATTTATTTCTTTTTTAGATGAAAGGCGTTCCATCCAAGTAATAGTGACCAGGGGACTGGATGATGTATTCTTTTTTCTATTGTAATGTTTTTATGTGCATCAATACAGTCGAGAATCTCATCGGTTACGGCGTCGAGATCTCTTATAATGATTATGCTTTTTTTCTTTGCAGTTTTGAATATATGACTGAGGATTTCTTTTTTTGGTAGTGCACAGCTTGAAACTATTATTATATCGAATTTTTCTAGAGGATACTTTGTACCGTTTCCTTGTTCAATTGTTATTTTTTTATCTAGATGTTTTTTTAAGATGACTTCGTTTGCTCGTTTTACTGCTTTTTTATTTTTATCTATTCCTACGACTTTTACTTTAAACAGTTCTGCAAGTGTCATTTCAGTTAAAGGGTATGATCCGCAGCCTACGTGTAGTATTTTTTTTCCTTTTGATATATGAAATGTTTTACATTCGTTTTTATATTCTTCCCCTATTGATCTTTCGTATATATCTGCGATTTTTTCGTTTTGATAGGATAAAATATCAACGACTATCCAGAAGTAATTTGATACTGTTCTTATTAAAAAAATAGCGATTCTATCTATTATTTTTGATTTTTTGAATTGTACTTGTGGGCAACTGTTCTCCGCTGATGTAGTCATTTTTTCAATTCTCAAATATTTTATCCCTATTTTTACTTATAGTGTCCTCATAATACTTAAAATTATACTCTATAATTTATATTTATATATAATACATTTTATGGTGGAAGTATTTTCCTTGCAAACGTAAGATAACCAGTATGACCAAGCATATCAAAACTAGGCCGCATACCATGATTCGAAACAACCATCTCCCGTTGAATGTTTTCAAACGTTTTCACTTCAATAAAACTATATTTTTCCAATTCTTTTACCGTACTTTCAACCTGAGTTGTAAGAGGAGAAAATGAACAGAAATATCCACCCACCTTAAGTGCATTCCATGCATGATTTACTGCTTTCCAAGGATTTGGTATATCAAGAATTATCACGTCAAGATCGTTTTCATCAATACCTTTAGTAACATCTTTTAATTTCGTAGAAACGTAGTGCGCCAGCCATGCTTTTTTAATATTTTTCATTGAATGCTCTATAAAATCCTCTCTTATATCATATGATATTACTCTGCCATCTGGAGCTACCGCATTTGCAAGCGCAATCGTAAGAGAACCAGAACCAATCCCTGCTTCAAGAACAGTCTGTCCAGATTCAATCGAACAATTAATAAGAATATGACCAAGATCTCTAGGAAGAATTATCTGCGCACGTCGCTTCAAACTCTGTAGTTTATCCAAAAGCGACGGACGTAAAAGCCAAAACTTTTTATTTCCTATCTCCAACTGTTTTCCATATTCTCTTCCAACAAGACTCTTTGGATCAAAAACGCCTACTCCTTTGATTTTGTCTGTTTTACCTGCAGTATCAACAATAATTTTTTTCAAATTCGAATCAATGAGAACAACAACATAGTTTTTTTCTACAACCTTTTTCATGGCCATCGCCCTGAAAAATCTACAAACGAACCAAAACTAACATTTTCTATATCAAGTTGAT
>JAUWYM010000134.1 GCA_030615845.1 Thermoplasmatota archaeon
CTGTATTGTTGATAACGTTTCCAGTAGCTGCCCAAGCGAGTTGAATCCCGTTGAGAGAATGTACAGTCGAAACATAACCAGTAACAATATTGTCTCTGACATCTGCTACAGGTCCAATATCGTAATCGCCATTTATCCCAATCCCTGTCCTACCAAATCCGCTTACGTTATTACGAGAAATTGTAACTTCTTTAGAAGGCTTTCCGTATACAGCAATACCAAAGGTTTCTTCGATATCCATACCCATATTTTTAACTATGTTGTCTGAGATAATTCCACTTGCATTACAGTATAAGATTCCTGTTTTTCTATCTTCAGTTCCAGCTAAATCTCCACCGCCATCCACGGTAAATCCAGAAATATTCACACTTATATCATTAATTATGATGCCATCTATAAAGACTATCGGCCTTCTTTGTGTAGAAGAAAATGGAGAAAGATCTCTTAAGGGAGGTAGAACTGTTATACTTATTGTAGTATCATCTTTGTCATTTCCGATTAAATCAATACTTTTGTTTATATACGGATTTTCGTCATATGTCCCTGCTTCAACATGGACGGTGTCACCCGCTGTCGCATTATCGATACCATCTTGAATGTACTGGTAGGGGTAATCGATTGTTCCATCCCACGGTCCTTCTGTATTGCTATCATCGACATAAATAGTGGTACCAGCAAATGTCCTATTATCTATACTCACTACCGATATATCTTCACCTGCAGGTATGCTATTATCAATAAGCATGGATGAACCAGGGAGCATCAACAGCATTACAACAGCAAGCGATACGCTTATCTTACAATTCCTTATTTTTTCATTCATACGATCACTTTAATCATCTAATAACAATGTATAATATATAATTTGGATTATATATAAACTTATTGGTATTGGTATACTAATGTGTAGTCCTAAAAGAGAGGCAAAAAGGAGCATTTTTCTATTCTTATATTCTAAAATACCGTTCACCGCGATCAGGCAACACCGTAACGACATTCCTATATCTCTTGGCCGTCTTCCTCGCCGCTAACACATTGGCGCCAGAGCTAATCCCCACCAGTATTCCATGCATTCGTGCCAACTTATTGCTCATTGCTATGGCTTCACTGCTTTTTACGGTAATAGCATCATCAATTAAACTTCTGTTATCCTTTACAATCTGTGGGATAAAACCTTCGCCAATCCCCTGAATCTTATGAATTCCTGGGTTGCCACCAGATAACACCGCAGATTCCAGAGGTTCAACAGCAACAATCTTTACCTTTGGGTTTATTTCCTTTAACGCCAAGGCGACACCAAGCAACGTTCCACCGGTCCCAACACCCGCAACAAACGCATCAACGTTACCGTTCATCTGATGTACAATCTCCCTACCGATACCTTCTATATGGGCAGCGATGTTGTCCGGGTTTTCAAACTGACGGGGTAGCCAGACATTTCTAGCATGATTCACCATTTCTTCATATACTTCAACAGCACCTGCCATCTCCTTCTCAGCAGGTGTCAGTATAATCTCTGCACCGAAAGATTCCATCATCTTCCTCTTCTCAACACTTGCAGATCTGGGCATAACAGCAGTAAACCGGTAGCCTTTGATTGCAGAGACCATCGCCAGGAAAATACCAGTATTACCACTAGTAACTTCAATAATGGCGTTACCTGGTTTAAGTTCCCCTCGTTCCTCTGCCTTCTTAACGAGATACCATGCTAACCGGTCCTTGATGCTTCCCGTAGGATTCATCGTTTCAAGCTTTGCATATATCTTTCCAATTCTAATCAACGATGTATTCCCGATTGTCTCCAGCATCGAGATGGCAAAGAGACTACCCCCTTGCATCATATCCTTCTTTCATACTTCATTTACATCCTTACAAAAATTAGAGGGAAAATGCAATTTCTAACATCGACAACAAGCTGTAGCAGCCAAGGCTGAAATTACATTACGCCGTTTCATACTATAATATATATGTGGAAGCCACATATAAATATATCCATTCCTCCTTAAAAAATAAAAAAGAAGAGATTTATTTTTAGAGTTCTCTTAGACCACCGTGGCAAATTGCAAAAATCCAGCTAAATGAACCAAGAGGGGGATTATTTGCCGGTCAGGATACATATCCCTGATTCCGCAGCTTTTAAGTTTTATCACACCAAAGCTCATTTTTCATTGATACTGTACTATTTATAATCTCTTTAATAAATCTACTTTTGAAATTATTCCAATTGGTTTTCCTTGTTTTGTTACAATTACAGCTAGATATGTTTTAGTATTATACAATAAAACATATATTTCCAATGGGAGCACCTTTTCAAAATGCTCTGAACAAAATTATTATCCCCATTGTTAATATGAGAACGCCTACTATCCGACCAAGTTTCTCTTCATTAATTTTATTTGCAGCAAAGGATCCAACAACTGCTCCGACTACTGCAGCACCACCTGCGATAAGTCCCGCAGAAAAAAGCACCTCATTATTGAGTATATGACCAATAGCTCCAGCGCCAGAGATAAACATGATGCTAAGAAGTGCTGTGCCGATTGCTGTATGAATATCATAATCTAAAATCAACATTAAGATCAGGGCAACAACTCCGCCAATTCCCATTCCAGTAAACCCACTACTTGCGCCTGCAATCAATCCAAATGCAACGAAAAAAAGGGCTTTATTTTCTTTGAGACGTTGTGTCCTACCTTTTTCTCTGATATAATCTATGTTTTTCTGAAGACCTTTTACAATGAAACTAATACCTAAGATGATAAGAATTATGCTGATAAGGATTATAAGTCCCACTTCAGGTGCTGATGACGTGAATTGACTTCCAATAAATGAGCCTATAGCGCCTGTGCATGCAATAAGTATGGCTGGTCGAAAATTTGAATTTCCTTTTTTAAGAAAAATAAACCCTGCAATACCTCCAATGATACAATCAATAAGGAGACTTGTTCCTATTGCTTGATGGATAGAGTATCCGATAAAAACGGTAAGACTTGTTATCATAATAGAGCCAGTTGTACCTGAACCCATACCAACAAAGATTCCACTACCAAAACCAGAAATGATGAGGATAATTAGTTCAAGAATGTCGTTTATCACATTAGACAATATTGAGTTTCCCGAATAAATAGATTCTTGTTTTTTCAGAAAAAATATGTGTAAAAACCAGAGAGATATGTCAAAAAAGAAAAAAAGGATGCTCTTCTTATTCTATTTTTGTAGTTTGTAAATCCCGTTTTAAACAAACATCTATACTCTTTTTTGCGTCTAGCCCAAAGAGAAACGGTGCATCAGATGCCCATTCTCTAAATGCCTCGATTACGTCTTGTATTTCTAAATCGTTAGTTCCAAACCAACTTTTTTGTCTTATTTGTTCATTATCAATAAAGGCAAATATTGTCCTTTTCTCATTCTCATCTGTTTCCGGTGTAACAAAAATATTAAATGTCGATTGGTTACCATCTTTATCTTGTTTATAAAATATACAGCTTGTAGCAGTCGACTGATAAACACCATATTTATTTTCCATGTTTGTGCCCCCTACAGTATGTGAGATCACCTACATAATTATCATGTGATTTGCGCTTATAAAAGTAACGATGCAGATTATTCCACAGGAAAATTTGTCTTTAGATAACACTACAGGTAGACTTCGATTTACATTTGTAAAAAAAAGAATTTATAAGGAATGAATTATATACCAGCCTATAATTGAAGGAGAAAGAAAAAATGGTTTATTGTTCAAAATGTGGGAAGAAAAA
>JAUWYM010000098.1 GCA_030615845.1 Thermoplasmatota archaeon
GTACCCGAACGAAGAACCAATAATGATGATGGCTGGGAAGGCGGATATTCCAGTGATCTCTATTATTCAGACATCTATAAAATAGTAGAAAATGTAACTGTTTTTGAGGACTGGGATTCAGATGGTGATGGCAAATTTGCAGAGTTTGGTTTCCGTGGGGATATAATGGATTTCTACCCAGATGTCTCTGTTGGTAGAATTCCAGCTCGCTACGGCTTTGAAGTAGATGTTGTAGTAGATAAGATTATAACGTATGAAACAACAGCTGATGATTCATGGTTTAAAAAAGCTATCGTGATTTCAGGAGATACGTTTCCTCCAGTACGAGGTGGTGCACCTGGCTGGTGGGAAGGTGAACTGGAGACAGGAGTAACAGCTGACTTATTTGATGGTATTGGATATACAGTTGAGAAGCTGTGGACATCACTTGAGACTTTCTTGGGATATAAAGATGTCGTCGATGGTATCAGTGGTGGTGCAGGCTTTTTACACTTTGCAGGCCATGGGAATCCTGCAGCTTGGGGCAATTATGGTCCTGATGCAACTACAGAAGATGAATACTATGTTGGCATGCTACTGAAGTATATGCCTAAGTTAAAAAATGGCGATCAGCTTCCAGTAACTGTTGTTGGTGGATGTCATAATGGTCAGTTCAATACCACCATGATGAATATTCTTTCTGGTATCAGAGAATACGGCTTCTTGAGCTACTTTGGATTATGGTTGGATCAAACTAAAAATTCCTACAGATTCTACTATATGGAATGGGTGCCTAGGGATTTCTCCTCATTCTTGTTAATGAAAAAGGGTGGAGGATCTATTGGTACTATGGCGATGACTGGTCTGGGATACGGTTATATCAATGAGCATTGGCATGCAGGTCTTGGCGGTTGGATTGAACCTAGGTTCTTTGACGCATATGCCAATCAAAATAAGGAATTCCTTGGAGAAGCACATGATCAAGCAATCATTGATTATATTGACATAATCGGCATGGTAAACGAGGATCAAATAGATAGAAAAACCATTGATGCATGGGTACTCATCGGTGATCCAAGTTTAAAGATGGGTGGTTATGATTAAATAAATACCACTTTTTCCTCTTTTTATTTTTTTATATTAATATTGATATATCTCACAGTTAAATTCATATGTGATGTGTTTATAATATACACTAAGGGGAAAAAATGAAAGAAATAATTACAATATTTATTGTAGGAGTCCTAGTTATTAGTGGACTTGGAGCTGTTGCATCACCCGTAGACAAACATATACGTATAGAACAATCAAAGACTATTATGTTTTCAGATCCAATAATTAACGAAAAGGGTCGATATATCACGATACAATTAGATGAAGCAACATCTGAATTGCGGGAGGTTGGAAAACCTACAATTCCTGTTGTGACTGAAGTGTTTGTGTTTCCATCTGGAACGATAATTGAAGAAGTTGAAGTATTGTTTTCTGGGATAAAGACAGAGGTTTTATCAAAACCGATTTTACCTGCACGCAAGTCAGTTCCTCTTTCAACTGCAATTCGTTTTGTATCTGAACTCAAGGAAAATAAAGAAGTCTATGAAAGTACCGGGCTGTATCCTGAAAAACAGTGGAGTTATAAGGTTGTTTCCGGTATGAAAAATACAGAAGATGTAGTGTATGTTTCTATCCAGACGAACCCTGTACAATATGAACCAGCAAACAATAAGATATTTATTGCAACGAGCGCAGATATCAAAATATCATATGTGAAGTCTCCAAATGTCGTTACATTTGAGGATGAGTATGATCTTCTTATTGTTGCACCTGAAGATTTTTCAGAAAAACTTCAGCCACTCATCGAACATAAAAATAGCCATGGAGTTCGAACAATACTGAAAACGACAGAGGAAATATATAATGAATATAGTGAAGGAAGAGATGACCCTGAAAAAATCAAATTATGTATTTATAATATGAAGGAAACCTACAATATTTCTTATGTCTTACTTGTTGGAGGAAGAATCGGTCAGCGATGGGAATGGTACATTCCAGAAAGAGTTGTATCCAACGACGACAGATGGGAAGCTGGATATGCGAGCGATCTCTATTATGCAGATATCTACAAGAATAATAAAACAGAGTTTGAAGATTGGGATTCAAATGGAAACGGGATTTTTGCAGAATGGACTAATTTTGTCGATGGTAGAGATATAATAGATTACGTTCCAGATGTCGCGGTCGGTAGACTTGCATGTCGATATGGTTTTGAAGTTGATATTATGGTTGATAAGATCATAACATATGAAAGCAGCGCCTGTGATCCTTCCTGGTTTAAGAAGATGATTTGTGTGGCAGGAGATACGTTTGTCCCTGGAATTAATGGCGATCATTCTGGAGTTCCTGAAGGTGAGATAGAGTGTGATCATGCAGCAAGTTTTTTGGAGCCCCTTGGGTTTGACATCGAAAAACTCTATACCTCAGATGGAAGTTTTAGTGGTCCTTCTGATGTTACAAGTTCGATAAGTGACGGTGCTGGTTTTGTTCTCTTTTCTGGCCATGGTAATCCTGCTACTTGGGGGAATCATCCTCCTGAAGATGATAATTTTACGACAGGTCTTCAACTCCGCCATATGCAGCAGTTAAAAAATAAAGAGAAACTGCCGATTGTTATTGTTGGCGGCTGTCATAACAGCCAATTCAATGTCACTTTTCTGAATTTTATCAAAGGAATTCTTGAAGAAGGAAAGGCATATTTCGATGAGCATTTTTGGCATAAAACGTGGGTTCCTGAATGTTGGAGTTGGTGGCCAACAAGAAAATCCGGAGGCGGCTTTATCGCTGCGATAGGATGCACTGGTCTGGGATATGGAGATTTTGGCTATGACACCCTGAAGCATCGTGGTGGATGGATTGATGGTAGATTTTTCGATTGCTATGGAAACCAAAGTATTGATATTCTTGGTGATGTACATAGTCAGGCAATAACAGATTATATCAACATAATTGGTGGAGAAAATAGTAGACAACTTGATAGAAAAACTATTGAAGAATGGGCCCTTCTTGGCGATCCTAGCTTGAAAATTGGTGGATATTCATAATCGAGTACCCGAACGACAAACTGCCGTTAACAAAAAAAATGCAAAAAGTATTAATCTGAACTTAGTAGGCGAGAAGTGTCCGGCATTTATGCCTAGGACGAGGGGCTAGAGTTATACTTCTTGTAGTAGAAATGCTCCTAAACATTTGAGTTTTTCTTCGTAGCAATCAGGATATAAAAATCGTTCAGTTGCAGAAATGCTACTCAGTATCGAATTTCCGTCTTGTGGCGTAAAGCAGAAACCAATGACTTCGTTTTCATTTACAACATGTATCGTTGGAAGAACTATAACAGTTTGATCAAGTATTCTCCCGTAATGTCCGTATTCTCTACCAAATGAAAATACCAAATTAGCAGCTTTTTTATACGTTACTGCCACCCGAGGATTATCAATAAATCTCTGTATGGCTTCATCTTTTGTTATCTTTTTATCAAGTTTAACGTCATACCATATGCAGTGCATATATTGAGTGTTGAGCTTTAAAGCACTTGAAAAGATATTCAGCTCAATACCTAACGTTTTGTAGAGGTGATAGACATCTACCGCATGGTGTGTTCCCATTTTTTCATCTTTATGTGTACCTACCTCTGGAGAGGGGATAAAGCCTTTCACCTGACTAATGTCATTTGCCCTTCTAATACAAAGGAATCGTCCTTCTTTCATATGATTTTTTTTGTTTTCTATTGCAAGTGTTTTAATTATTACTGCAATGTTATGTGTATTACAACTGACAATATGGATAAATTGATCCTTTGGAGTAATGGCTTCATCGTTAACTCCAACAGCAAACATTTTTCCAAAACCAAATTCAGATCCCTGCGCTAGAAATCCTTTTACTTTGTTTTTGTATTTTTTGTAGTATTTCTCCTTGTTCATCAGTCCTGTTCCTTTTGGTGTACAGTCAATGACAACAGATGCTCGTTTTATTGCTTCTTCTGCGTTATATACCGGGTCGATGCCAAGGTCTTGAAAATCTTTTACTCTGTCATCTCTTACACAAAGGTTGGCGCCTCTGTTGATGAGACCTTTCATTTTTGGTCTATCTTCCAGTTTAGGGCTGTGCTTGTAAAAAGTTACTTCATCTATTCCTAGATCTTCTTGAGCGTCACAGAGCAGTCCAATCAAGGGCTCGCCTATGGTACCAGTGCCTACAACATGAACAATATTTCCATCTGCCATAATTTTATACTCCCCAGTAGGTCAATTGGTAATCTACATGTTACATATAATTGTTACTATTATCATATTTTTTTATAAAATAGTTAAACTCCAAAATTTTGGTAGGCTTACTCCTTATAATGTATATCTTACTTAATATGAACATTTTACGATGTCTGGCAGAAATTATGATTCCAATGTTTATGTAATGATTGGAAAGATTCCTACCGTTGTTGATACAAGAACTGGTTTTTACAGTAAAGAAATCATAGAGACCATTAAGAAATTTATAGATCCAACAGAAATAAAATAAAACAGATACTTTTAACCCACGAGCATTATGATCATGTTGGAGGGGCATTAGATATATTAAAATCTTGTAGAGAGATACAATCTTAGATTTATATGCCGCATCTAAGAGACATCCTTAA
>JAUWYM010000023.1 GCA_030615845.1 Thermoplasmatota archaeon
AATTCTTCTTCGTCATATCCTAAGATTGCTTTGAGAAACTCCCAGGTTAATCGAAATTTCTCTCGAATCCCCATTTTTTTCCAGGCTCGCTTTAAAGTGATGGAGATATCCCTGTCGATGAGTGCTACGTTGAGGTTGTGTTTCTTTGCTTCGTTTAGTGCTGCAATCATTTCAGATCCTGGTTCAACTCCATATTCTTTCCCGAGTCTTCTCTGAATGGATGATAAAAATGTTTGTGCAAGCATGAGATATGCATTATTTGATTTCAAAAGAGAGGTGATCGGCGTGTTTTCCCATTGATCTTTTTTTGTTAACGCTTCATGTCGTCGTTTGCAGAGTTCAACTGCTACAATATCGGGTTTATATTTTTTGATGACTTTCTTTACTTCTTCAACGCTGTCTTTTGAGATATGTGCAGTGCCAACAAGTATAATATTGTCATTTATTTTAACTTCCAAAGTATCTCCTTTTAGCACTTATATGTGTAAATACTTTAAAAAAACTATTTAAATCTCTGCCTCAAAATCTTCAACAGTGGCTGTAAACTCACCATCTGATTTGATTTTCCCTTGTTCTGTCAGTATTGCTTTTGTGAGCAACCAGTAGATAAGCGCGAGCGCTCGTCTTCCTTTGTTGTTTGTGGGGATGACAAAATCGACGTATCGTGTCTCATTGTTGGTGTCACAGAGGGCAACAACAGGAATTCCGATGTTTTTTGCTTCTTTTAACGCCTGTATATCAGCGAGCGGGTCAGTAAGTAGTATTGTTTCAGGTTCAATGAAATCTTTGGAATTTGGATTTGTAAGCGTACCTGGTCTGAAACGCCCCTCGAGAATCTGCATCCCTGTAAATTCACCGAGTTTTTGTACAGGTTTTTGCCCGTACTGTCGGACGGAAACAACTAATACTTTGGATGGGTCGTATTGTACTAAAAACTTTGCAGAATGTTTAATTCTTACATCGGTCTTCTTTACATCAATTATGTATAATCCATCGTTTCGTATTTTGTATATAAACTCTTTGATATCTGCTGTTTTTTGTCTTGTACCGATATGGACACCTGATGTCATGTAGGTTTCTTCAGAAACCATCATTTTATTTTCGCTTTCTGTTTTCCCTTTTCCTTCAGCCATAGAATCGTCCTATGCAATTTTGTTATTCTTTTCTTTTTACCGTAATTGGAATTGCATCTTCTTCAAACTCTAACATAGATATTCCAACAGGATCAATCACGTCTTTTGGTATTTTAGCAAGTGTTGACGGCGCACCCATCGATATTTGTAGTGCTCGTGCACCGATGATCCGTGCTTTTTCAAACCGAGTATAGTTCAATATATTCCTCCATATATATATGGATGGTAGAACCACCAAATATCCGAAACATTTAAAAATATTGCCATTGAATGCATCTTTCTCTATATGTATCATGGCAATTTTTTAAAAATTAGAATATTTATTTTACTTCATCAGGTCCTTCTGCAAAATCTGCAGAGCGGTTAGAAAATTCATCAAGGGCAAGTTGCATGTCGAAGATAATGTCTCGTAGAAGTCTGTCTATACGTTCGTTTTTAAACTCTTTTACTCCATCAATATCTGAATATATTTTCCCGAGAAATTCGTCCACATCTTTATGTATCTCAATATTGTACAAAACTTCCTCCATATCTCATACCCTCATTTTCATACATAAAACACATTATATATAATAACTTTTTGGTATATACTTCCTCTATAGCATCCTCCTAATTAGTTTGTTTATCTCATTTCCTCGATACCCTAACGCACCACCGTTCTTAAATGATCTTTTAATGCCTTCATATCCATTCTTCGGTGGGCTTAATCGAAACAATGGCTTCACATCAGGAACCTCTTTGTATTTGAATTTATTATCAAGTATTGCTTGTGAAAGTTTTTCAATAGTATCATATGATGTTGCAGATTTCACATACTCTCCGGTGATTTGTTTGTCGCCAACAAGCATTCCTCTAGATTCTATGAGTTTTGGAAGTGTTTCTTTGTCTAGCTCCCCCCAAGTAGTATAGTCTTTAACCATTTGTAACATGCCTTTATATACCTTATTTTCTTCAAGCAATGCGCAATGATTGACTTTTGTTAATCGAAGAAGCTCTAATGTACGTTTAATATCAGGATTTACATTAACTATTCCTCTAACTCGTATAACTGCAAATACCATATCATTATGCCTCCTTGGTTTCATCTGGCTTTGTTTTCTCAGGCGGGGGACCAATGCTTCCTAAGACGATACTAATATTTTTAATCTCACTCTCAGTAATTCGTGTTTCAGCATTCTGTTTTAACGCATCAAAAACAGCTTTTGCATAATTCACAACAGTTTGAGTTTGCCCTCTTGTAAATGCCCAACAGTCGTGTACTCCCGCAAGGTTTAATATTTTTTTTGCCACATCGCCTGTCGCAAGACCAATTCCATGGGGTGCGGGTTTAAATGTTACTTCCACTGATCCGCTTTTGCCTTTTACTGCAAAGGGAACAGTATGCGGTTTTCTACAGCCACATTCCCAAGAACCACATCCTCTTCGTATCTCAATAATATTTAATTTCGCATCATCGATTGCTTTTTTAATACTCGATCCTACTTCTTTTCCTTTTGCTTGACCAAGACCTACAAAACCATCTTTATTGCCAACAACAACAGTGATAACAAATTTTATTCTTCGCCCAGAGTCAGTCATACGTTGAACCATTTTAACATCGATGACCTCATCTTCAACCTCTGGGAGTAATATATCAACGATTTCAGGCTCACGGATGGGAAGTCCAGAAGTTAATGCAGCATTCATTGTAGATATTTCCCCTGCTTTGACCATTCGTCCAAGCCTGGTTTCCGGCTCCCATTGAATAGCTACTGTTTCTTCAGATCTGCGAGGTGGTCTCCTAGCACTTCGTCTGCTACGGCCCTTTGGTGCCATTATTTGCCTCCTATAATCTTATCTTTTATTTCACCTGCTACAAGCGCGATGTTTTTGTTAAGATGCTTTCCTAAGATCCTCTCTTCAGTCGGTATCATTTTTTCATCATATGGACATTCTATTCCTGCATCGACAACACCTTTCAGCGTCGCAAAAAGTTTATTGCCACTTGTTGGCCTAAATCGACCTATATCAAGTATTCCTTCTTCTATTCCTTTATCTTTTGCTTTCTTTCCAGCGAGTAGACCTGTGAGATAGGCTGCGGGTGTCGTAGAAATAGAATATTTCCAGTTAAATTTAATAAGTTCACTTGAAACTGTTGAAGTAATGATTTTATCCCCATCTGGACTGTACTCAACGAATTGTACGTTAATATTTTTAAGAGATTTTCTTACAACTATCCGTGTCTTCCTGGATTTAAGAAGTCTCAGTCTTCTCCGATAATCTGTTCTTCCCTCTCGATGTCTTCTTGGCTTCACATGATAACGAGGACCTGCTTTCATTGTTTATCCTCCTTTAAAAAACCGTCAGATGTCATACGGGTTCTCAGATGATGTTTACTTCGAAATTCTCCACCTTTTGCTTTACGATAGTATTTACGGTAGACGTTTTTCTCAATAGATTTATCATCTCGCAGTTGCCGAAGATACGTTCGTATCGGTCGTATTGTTTTTATCCAACGTTCTTTTCTTGGCAGACGGGCATATTTTGCACCCTTTCTTGACCCGTGGCCTTTTCTTCGTCCTTTATCTTTCTGTTTTTGATTAAATTTCTTACGCCCTCTTGAAATGCCTTGAATCTGTTTGCTTTTTATCGCTCCGCCATTGATAAGAACCCTTATGTCACCCCTCGTGACTGCTTTTGCGATTTCGTCTGTTCTATCTGAGTCCATCCAGACTCTGTTTTCACCGCATTTCAGAATAGATGATGCCATTCTTCGTTGATTTCGCAGATCAGTCATTTTTACACCCTCATATTAAGTACTCTAATTTCTAACTCTTCTGCTTTTTTTGCAATCTCAAGGCGTTTTTTTGTTCCAACGGTACCACCGATTCTTGCTGCCTGTTTTTCTGGGTCAATGTTTTTGAGATCAGCCACATTATAGATCATGACTTCTTCAAAACCAGAAGGATGCAGCCCACGGACTTCTTTTGGCCCTCGAAAGCCAACTCGTACTTTACTTGGCCGGTATTTCAGATTGATTCGCATTTTTGATGTTATCCCATCTGGTCTTCTCCAATTCTTTGGGATTCGTTTGTATCGAAACCATTCCTCTCTGAGAAACGTTGGCGTTCTCTTCTTTATCTGTCTTCTAATTTGTAGTTTTTCTTTCTGCTCTTTACTCAGCTTTGGTTTTTTCTTTACTTTGTATCCTTCTTCTTCATCTTCGATTATTTCTACTGTTTCTTCTATCTTTTTAGTTGGTTCTTCCTCTGGTTTTTCTTCAGCAGGAACAGATGCTTTTTCTTTTTTTGTCTCTTTAGGTTTTGCCTTTGTTTTTGGTTTTGTCTCTGTTGAATCTTTTTTCCCTGTTTCTTTTAATTGACTGAGGATGTCTTTTGCGTTTTTTTCAGTAATTCCATTGATATTTTTTAACTCTTCAACTGTTGCATTTTTCAGTTTATCAATTGAATCAAATCCACTGGTGTAGATGAGTTCTGCTTTTGCATTTCCAACTCCTTTCAGTGATGTAAATTCTTTGATAACACTTTTTTTTGTCATTTTTCTACCCTCTTTTACTGACAATATATACGCCGTCTTGGAAAACACGGATGTCTCTTTTTTTCACTTTTGTCGCTCTTTCTATGTTCGCTGCAGTCTGTCCAACCTTCTCTTTATCTATTCCAGATACCGTTACGTTTTCTCCTTTTGCCTCTACGGTCACACCTTCGAGGATTACTGCCTTTCTAGGTGATCGTTCGCCAAGGAAGTTTTGTATCACAAATGTATCTCCTTCGACACTTGTTTTTATTGGAAAATGGGCAAATACTGTTTTCATTTTATATTCAAAGCCTTCAGTAACTCCCTGTATCATGTTGTTAATATGCGCTCTAAATGTTCCGATTAATGCTTTTTCTTTTCTTTTTGGAAATTTCATACATGAAATTTCAACAATGTTGTTTTTGGCTGTTATATCGATTCTTGGATCGGAAAGCATTTTTGAAAGAGAGCCTTTTTCTCCTTTCACGTGAACTATGTTTCCCTCTATTGTGATTTCCACGCCAGTTGGAACCTCGATTTTTTCTTTTATCTCTGCTACCGCTGCCATTTTTCATTCTCTCCTTGTTAGTAGATATATGCGAGTAATTTCCCTCCAATACCTTTCTTTCTTGCCTCAGCGTTGGACATAATGCCTTCTGTTGTTGTAAGTATGAGTAGCCCAAAATCTCGTGCGGGAAGATACCTTGATTCCCATTTATCAAGATCATTTCGTTTTATAGGATATCTTGGTTTAATAACCCCGCAATTATTGATAGATCCAACAAGTTCTACTTGAAAAACACCAGCTTTGCCATCCTCAATAAATTCAAAATTACCGACGTATCCTTTCTCTTTTAAAAGACTAAGAATTCCACCAATGAGCTTAGACGAAGGACGAATCATGCAAGTTGATATTCCTTTTGTCTCTGCGTTTTTTATGGTAGATAATGCATTTGCTAACGGATCGTTTAACATAGCCCAATCAACTCCTAATAATATTTCTTAAATCCAATTTCTTCAGCTTTTTCTCTGAAACATTGCCTGCAAAGATGAAGCCCGTACCTTCGTATAATGCCGCGTTTTCTGCCACATTGCTCACAGCCTACGATTCTTCCGTATATTTTTTTTCTCTCTTTTATCCTCATGATACAACCTCCACGTTGAATGTTTCAGCAATAAATTTGGAGGTTTCTTCTCTAGTCACTTGATGCCTATGTGGTATCTTTCTTCGATCGATGCGTCTATGTTTAATGCGATATCCTGGTTTTTCTATGGTTACACAGATATCCATCCCAAAAATACCGATATTTGGATCATATTTTTGCCCTTCAAATAACGTATGATCTGGTATTCCAAAAGAGAAGTTTCCTTGATCATCAAATGCATAATCCGCGATTTTATTTTCCCTTGTTTTTAACGCTTCAATTAAAAATTTATCAGCAGCTTTTTTCCGCAAGGTTACCTTGCATCCGATAGCCATCATTTCTCGGAGGCCCCAGTCCTTACTTGTTGTTTTTGAAATGGTTTGTATTGGTTGTTGGCCCGTGAGGCTTTGCAATACTTGTTCTGCTTTACTGAGTTTTTCTCCTGCTTCCCCAACACCAATATTTACCGTTATTTTTGCAATTCTCGGTTTCAGAGGCTGTTTTTCTTTTTTCTTCGATGTTGCTTTCACTGTTTTTTTCACAGGTTTTTTCGCACTCATTGCATCTTCACCTCAGGAAGTGATATAATTGGTTTGGTTTTCCCAATGGGAAAAATATAATGGGTAAGTGTGGAAAATTCTGTGTTGCCTTTCATTTTTGCAAGATTTGGCGTTGCTGATGGGACAATTTGTATGTCTTGAATATTTGCCATCTCACCGATATGGCTACCGCCGATTATCATGGAGATGGTTCCTTTCTCGTATTTAAAAACATCACTGATTTTGTTGTCTTTAAAAGAAATTTTAAGAACGTCCCCTGTTTTATATTCATCTTTTTTTACAAGGATGTTTCTTCCGTCATGAAGGTTAAGTTGTATCCTGTTTCCTTTTACAATTGTTTTATTTTCAATGCGACATAGCTTCCATTCAACATCTTTTCCAGATATGGGTACCAGTGTTAACTTGCCGTTTTTATCAAATAAGATTCGATAATCCTTTTTAAGTTTTGGAATTGATATGATATCCATAAGTCCACAGGGAAATTTATGGTTCTTTCTTTTTGCTCCATCGACTAAAATATCTCCACTTGCGATTATTCTCTTCACTTCTCTATAGGTATCACACAATCCAAGATAATCCCGTATGATGAGTCCGAGAGATATTGATTTTTCTAAAGGATGTGGACCAGATGATGGTTTTATAGTCCATGTTTTTTCTTTTCTATGAAGCCGTACTGCTCTTGGAGCTGCAAGTCTTTTTAAATGTTTACTCACTTTTTACCCTCCTCTTTTTTTTCTTTTGTCTTTGAAGGAGTTTTTTTGGCTGTTTTATTCTTTTGCGGTTCAGTCTCTTTTTTAGCTGGTTTTTTATCTGTTTTCGGTTTTGTTTCTGTCTTTTTCTGTTTTGACTGTTCTTTTTCTTTTGGTTTCTCTACTTCTTTAGCAGGAGTTTTTTTCACAGGCTCTGTTTTTCCCTTCGGAGTTTCTTCTTCAACAGTTTCTTCGGATATTTCCTCTTCTGCTTCGATTCTCTCTTCAGCTATCTTTTCTTCTTCAAGTTCTTTTATTTGTTCCTCTGCTTCTTTTTCAATTTCTTTTTTAGTTGTTTCCGAAAGCCCCCGCTCTAGTTTTTGTCTTCTCCATCTATCTGTTAAATTTAATTTAGTGATAAGTAAATTACTTGCATGTAGTGGTCGTGCAATCTTTGTTCCATCTGCTTTGACGGTGGTAATTCCTTCAACCTCTACTACCTGTTTTTTTACATGGATCATTGCTACTTTGTCTTCATGTCCTTTGAAAATTCCTCTCATAACCTTTACCGTGTCTCCTGTTACAACAGGCATACTTCTTTTATCGTATTTTAAAAGCAGGTTTTCTGTAAGATGAGATGCAAGCCATTTTCTCTTCTTATGCAGAGGGGCATTGTACAGCATTTTCCTCTGCTTTCTTGGTTTTATTGATTTCATTTCTTATCCACTCATACGATTGTTGATGCTAGCGAAGCAATTTTTGGCCATCGTTCTGCAGCTTCTATTGCTACTGGGCCTTTTATCATCGTTCCTTTTGTCTCTCCAGTGTCGGTGACAAGAACTGCCGCGTTATCTTCAAATTGTACCATGGTGCCATCTGGTCTTCGAAACGGTCGTCTCTGGCGGACAATTACTGCTTTTAGTATCTGCCGTTTCATGTCTGCAGCGCCTTTCTTTACACTCACGACAACCATGTCGCCTACTCCTGCTGTTGGGTATCTGCGATGTACACCTTTCAGCTTCAGCGTCATGATTATCTGAACAACCTTTGCACCGGTATTATCAATGCAGCTTAAGCGAGCACCTGCTGGAAGCCCTCGCATCATTCTACCAGCTATTCCTTTCATTTCTGCTTCACCATCATAATTTTTCTATCGCGACAAACGATACTGTTTTACTCAAAGGTCTGCATTCCGCAATCCGTACGTTATCTCCTGCTTTCAGCTTGATACAAGGTGGGCAGTGGGCATGATAGGTTGACGTTCTTTTCTCATATCTCTCATATTTTTTCACATAATGCATAAATTCTCTTTTGACGGATATAGATCCTTGCATTTTACGGGAAACCACCTCGCCTGTTATTATCTGCCC
>JAUWYM010000108.1 GCA_030615845.1 Thermoplasmatota archaeon
TATGGATGGGGGTTTCGCATAATTTTTATGATTTCGTCTATCACCTGCGAAACCTGTATAATATATAGTTCAACGTATTATTTCTCTGCAACCACCAGAAACTTCCAATCTTTTTCTGATCCTTCCTTTTCAATAATGTGAAAGTTGGCATCAGTGAGAAACTGCTCAACCTGACCTATAGTATATGCCGTTTTGTAGGCGTCAAGATGATATCTTGTGACATCTCCTCCCGCGGAGTTGAGAAGCATATGAAGTTTTATCAAAAAAAGCCTCCACACAGGAAAATCTCGATTTAATGCCTCAAGTATGATCTTTCCACCTGGTTTTAATACTCTATATATCTCTGTAAAACTACTGTTTGGATGTTTCCAATATGGTAGACTAAACCGGCTTACGATAATATCTGCTGAATCGTCTTCTACTGGAATGTTTTCAGACGAGCCAAGCAGTGCTTCAAATGTATCAAAACAAGCATTTTCATTTGCTAATTGAAGCATTTTCTGTAAAGGATCAACTCCAATTATTTTTGCATTTGGAATCTTTTTATGCAGTTCTAACGAGAGTAAACCTGGACCAGCACCCAAATCAATAATTACCAGGTGAGCATTTGTCGTATGTTTCTGAACACTACAAGCAAGAAACTTGTAAAGATTTGGATATTTCTTCATATATTTTGCAAATTTTTCTGCGGTTTTATCACTAATCAAACCATCACTCCAACAAAGAAACACTCTATATTTTATAATGATTAATACTTTTACGGGAAAATAACCTTTTTGTTTTAATTCAACGTATCTCAAATCTGTAGAAAGATTATTATTGATACGACCGTTGATTGTCTTTTGTCACCACAAGTTTTTTTGATTCAATTTCTTCGTAGTCTTCAACTTCTGTGAAGGACTGAAGTTCAATAGTTCTTTTTTGACCATAAGTCACATACGATATACCGGAAAGTGACGTATTCATTGATTCGTTACTTCCATCGTCGACAAATAATCGTAAATGAAACGCGTTCTCTACCCCGAAGTTCTGATTAACATTCACGTTAGTATCATCGCAGTCGCAAGCACATTCAACAGGAATCCATCCGTTATTACCCATTAATCCACCGACAAAAACTTCTGACCAAGCATGCGGAGTAGCTGAAACATCTCCAGCATTATCTTCTGAAAGGAGATAACCTCGAATGAAACGAGCAGGAATACCAACTGCTCGACATAACGATATATAAAGAAATGAGAGATCATCGCAATCCCCTGTTTTCTTCTGAAGCGTTACCGCTGCAGGTTGAACGCTTCCCTGATGATTATGTATTTGATACCTTGTGTTTTCTTTAAGCCAGATGAAGAGTTCTTTAGCGAGAAGAAATGAGTTGTTCGTCTCTGCCATATCGAAAACATTTTGAGCAATCAATTTAATGTTTGAATTGGTGGGATCAATAAGCAGTGCAGAGCCATTCGACTGCGTCTGAAGATATTTTTTGGAAATAGTTGGATAAAAACTTTTGATTTCTTGAACTGCTAACGCATCTGAACCACTGAGATCAGATTCAAGAAAGCTTTCTGCAACAACACTAGCGGTTATCCCAAGTTCATAGGTTGTCTCATCATCTCCTGAAATATTCCAACGTAGAAAACTATTATTTAAAAGAGTAATAGCCTCAAAAGACTGATTATATAATGGATGATAGCTTTGCGCTCCTCGAAGTACTTCGGGTATGTCACAGTCATAGGTTATCTCATATTTTCCAGTACCAGTACACGTCACAGTGTATCCGTAACGAATCGTATAACTAATTTTTGTAGGATGTGACTCATACGTCGTAGGGAAATCAAGAAAAGAATCTAGACATCCAGAAAATATAGGTACAAATAATAAAACGATAGTTATTATTAGAATTAATTTTTTATCTTTCATAAGAACGTCTTATCATCTTTTAAAGAATCCTTTTTTTCTCCCTTGAGAGGCCCTATATCGACATCCGTCTTTCATTGGACATTTAATGCATTTCGGATCAGTCTCATAGCAGAAGTTTTTCCCAAGTTGTGCCAGCGAATCAAGGTATTTATAGACATTTTCCTTCATTTTCAGGGCTTCTTCTGTTAACAGCTCTATTGTCTTATCAGGATCATCAGTGTCTACCCAACCAAGTCGCTTAGCTACTCTGTTTACCGCCCTTGCTTTTTCAGTTACATTATTTTTCTTAACCGATTTTTCTGCAACATGTTCTTTTGGTTGAGGTGGTGGTGCTGGCGCCTTAGGGATCTTTGGTTTAAAATCAATGGTCTCACCATCCTTAAATATGGTAACAGATTTACCGCCATGACTGGTCTCCCGAGTACGTACATCCATCATAATAGGGATCTGAATAGAAGCTCCAGAAATAAGTGCGACACCAATAGGAAGACGTTGTATCTCATTATAGGTCTGATTGGTTAAGCCTTCGACTGATTGAATAATTGCTTTCAAGTCATTCGGGTTTGTCACCTTAAGTATTATATTTGTGTTACATTGTGAAATAATATTTTTATCTACCTTTGCAGGACGCTGACTAACGATACAAAGCCCCATTCCAAACTTTCTCCCTTCAGAAGCTATTGTTCTCAGCATATGTGATGAAACCGCAGTTCCAAACCCACGCTCGGGACAGTAGTTATGCGCCTCTTCGACAATGAGGAGGAATGGAGGGATTTTACCGGCTTTACGATCATCAAACAATTCTTTTGTAAGGCGTGCCACAACAACATCTTGAATATCTGGCGGAACACCCTTCATATTGATGATAGAGCATCTTCCTCTCCTGACAAGCTCATCAGTCGTTGTACCTTTTTCTGAGAAAACACCGATTGAATCCAGTGACTCGAGTGAAGCAATAACATTCCACCGAGCATTACTTTTACTTCTGGTGACAGCCTCTATGATATCTCGAATCGTATAACGCTGTTTGTATTCCTTCATCTCTTTGATTGATTGATATAAAACCCCAATCTGGGGGCCAGAGAGTTTTGCATGAAGAAGATCTATGATTTCTCTTGCTTCAAGATTCATACCGTTTAATGTGAGATGCTTAATGTTTCCCCTGCTTTCAAGAGGGGAGAATCCAACAAGTTGATCAGCATACTGCCGAGGTTTAATGCCAAACTTCTCCATGTTTTTTTTGTCTTTTCTATCACTGTTTGGCTTGGTGAGAGACATATATTCGCCATGGGTATCAATAATAACCATCGGTATTTTTTTCTTAAAAAGTTCTTCGACAAGAACCCCGCAGACATAACTCTTCCCACCACCTGTTTTTGCAAGGATACAAATATGTTTTTGAACAAGCGCATCAATGTTGAGATAAACAGGCAGGTTATGTCCTTTAAGAAGACCAAGATATGCCCCGTTTGATTTATCATGATGCAGACCAAGAACATGTCGTATAAGATCTTCATGCGCAAGCGTTATTCTACTCCCTGCATCAAAAGGAGTACGAGGAGCCTGCAGGTATCCGCTCTTGTCTCTATACCCAATGACATCAGCATAGGCAGAAACATTAGATTTAATATGTGGAAGAGCTTCATCACTTCTTAGAGTAGTTGCATCTTGAAATTTTAAGTCTGAATACCGTCTGACATCCATTACTTGTGCAAGTATATATCCTTCTTTGTGTGGTGCCGTAACGTAGTCAAACTTTCTTAGATTATGACCGTCAACTATGAAATTAAATTCAGTCGAACCGACGTCACCATAAATGATTCCGATAGATTCATTTCTTTGTTGCATCCATAACCCCGCTGTTGATGAATAATAGCAAGACTTCTTATACTTTTTGCAATTTTTTACTCAGTTTTTGAGGCAAACCGGCACAAACCTCTAATGCTTCAACCTCCATAAAATGCAGAGCTCCAGGAATAATCAAAGTGTGAAGAGGAGCACCAAAGTCTCTATTTATTAACTCCTTTATCGTATTAGCTGCGATAATTGGTTCTGGTGAACCAGCTCTTGCGACAACGCAGACAATGCTTTCATCATCAAAGAGGCGTTTTTTCATTTTTTCTTCCATTTTTAAAAGAAGCTTCAGCCCTTCATTAGCAGTCATGTAACTCTGTTTATCATCCTGAATGTCAAGAAGAACAAGCGTATGAAGCCCTCTCTCTTTATTTTCCAAAATAACTGTATAAGGACTTGTTGGAAAATAATCTTTCTCAGGAAATGCAAGTGTTGTCGTTCTACCAAATTTATAGCTTTGCAGTCCAAGAAGACCAGGTGCTGCGGTGATAATACTTCCACTGTGAATAATTTTTGTTTTGATACCTTGTCGTGTAGCTCGTACTCGTAAATCAACATGCGTTGTTGCAATCATAGGATCTCCGCATGTCAAAAAAACAACGTTTTCTTTTGAAGCATGTTCTAAAATTCTGTCTCCTTTCTCTG
>JAUWYM010000176.1 GCA_030615845.1 Thermoplasmatota archaeon
TAACTTTCTCTGCTATTTGGAGTATTTGTTGCCATCCCATCCGCATGAGTATACTGTATCAAGAGTTTAGCCTAAAAGTTTAAACCTGAAAATTCACTTGCGAAATTTGTGTTATGAATAGAAAAATAATGATATATTGTATTATAGTGGCAGCAGTAATGATCTTATCAACATTTCCAACTCTGATGGCAGAAACGGATGAGAAAGTATACACAGGACCAAAAGAAGTCTATGAAAGGGGTAAACCTTCAAGTCCACCTGGGCAAAACAAACCGAAACCACCGAAAGAGGAGGATCCAGATCCGTCGGTGGATAAATGGGCTGTTGTGATAGGTATCTCAAATTACAGAGGAAGACAATATGATCTTCGATATTGTGATGACGACGCACAGGATATGTACAGCTATCTTATCAGCAGAGGGTATCCCACGGGGAACATAAAGCTTCTTTTAGATGGTGATGCGAAAGCCAATAAGATAATGGCAGCGGTTGACTGGCTTGATTCATGGGAAGGAGCATACTCAGAAGTGGTATTCTTCTATTCAGGTCATGGCTCTTGGTATGAAGGATATGATGACGGCGATATTGAATATAGGGATGAAGGGATTGTATCAGCAGACCTATATTTGATCCTCGATGGCCAACTAAGGCAAAAGTTCTCTACCTTTAAATCATCTAAGATTTCATTCACATTCGACAGCTGTCTCTCAGGCGGGATGAACGATCTTGAAACATCTGGGCGTATAATCGCTACAGCATGCAATGAGACTGAGTACTCTTATGAAACCGCAGATCTACAGAATGGTGTTTTCACATACTACTACATGGATGGGTTGAATACTTATAATACAGTGGAAGGGGCATTTATATATGCGGCACCACTAGCACATGATTTTATAGCCACATATGGCGAAGACATGAATCCGCAGCTCTACGATCCGGATCCGAGTAACTGGGAGTTCATTTTGTGATTGAGAAATCATTGAGAAAATCAACCGTAAAACTATTTTTTCTCAATAAGAAAACGTTTACGTATTTTCTTTTTAATTGAGAAAAAGTTGAACGTTTTTCTAATCAACCATCAACTGCTTTTAACATCCATTCAGAAAAAATCCCTAATGCTTTCTGAATTGGGGTTATCGACGCAGTCCTATTAGATCTTTTTCATCCATATCGATTGTTTTCTACTTTTTTTGGCATTACTTTCATTTCCTGTAGACAGATGGGGCATCTCTCTCTGCACCTAAAGTCTGATTTTTTGCACTTAAAGTCGGTGATTTTAGGTACATTAGGTGCAAAGCCCGTATTGTAGGTAAAAAAGAGGAATGGGAGAGGTTTTTTAATCTCCTAAACTCCTCTTCATAAGATGGGATGTATATATGTTTTAAACAAAAGACAAAGCTTTTGCACTTTTTTGAAAAATAGGGAGAAAATGTCAATGGAAAAAACACTGCTACTTCTCCTTAAATAGCTCGATTAATGGCAAAAAGTGCAAAAGTATTGCGGAGAAAAAGAATTGACCTTGAAGGTTCGCATTTACCAGCAGTCAGTGGACACAGACAAGTGCATAGAGAAGGTCGAAAAGATTCTCAAATCGATAGATTGGACGTACAAGATAGATGAAAACGTAAAGGATGCTGGAGGGGTATCTATAGGTGACAAATCCAAAATGTCCTGATTGCGGAAAACGATAGGATATGATTATGAATACGGTTATGGTCTGGTAAATGCAGAAGGTAGTCTGGCTTTCATCGAACAGGCAGTTACTGGGAATAATACGACAATCATGTTCATAACAATCACAATTGTCGGTGTTATCATAATGTTGTACCCCTCTTTGAATAAGAGACTTCAAAAAAGATAAGCTTGACTTTCAGATGAAAAGAGCAATATTTATAATGCATGTTCGTATTTTGTTATTTTGAGATGCAGTAGCTTCTCGTTGGAGATCCACATCCCCTTCATTTTGCTATTGCACCTCTCCCCTTCACTCAGATAGAGGGTGTATGAAAATGGATAAGAAGGCAGTGTTACATTTGAACCCATGATATCGCTGTTTTCTCACTTTTTGGTTTGGCATCTACCTTTGCAAATATACGATCCTGAGCATACTCAAAATGTTCGATTCTGTCTTTCAACCATTCATTATCGCGTTTCAAATATTCAATTAATTCATGGTTCTCTGTAACCTGAACTTTATGATGAACCTGGTTTACCTCAGAGAGATCTTTATGTGTATTGACATGTGTATTACATTCTGTATTGACACTCTCCTTATACGATGTATTGACATTCTCCGAGGAACGTAAATACATCTCCAAGGCTTTATGTATTACATCGGTTTTAGACTCTTTTAACATGTTCAGCTTATCTAATAGCTTAGTATCTATCCGAAAACTTACCATCTTTTTTGTCAATACATCCCACTCCTGTATGTCAATACAAATGTCAATACACTTTTCTCCTTATGTGTCAATACGTTATTTCTATTTCACCTTATCCTTTTCTTCTAAAGTTACAGCTCCAGACAGCATTGCTGCGACAATTGCTATTTTTACCCCTGCCATCAACATAGTCCTTCCAGATACACCGATTTAATCTGTTTAAAATAATCATCATCTTTATAATTACCGATCTCTCTCTTATCAGTAGAATGTGTAAGGACATGACATATGTCACCCCTCTGACTTAACGGCAAGTATGTCCTCTAATTTAAGACTTTTGACAAGATGATTATACCATTCGATATCCCGTTGTCCAGAGTATCTTTCTTCAGGGTAAGTGTCAATTGCAGAATGGTATTTTCCATTGTTGTACCAATGGATATAGACATCGATGTAGTAATCAATCTCGTGAATA
>JAUWYM010000003.1 GCA_030615845.1 Thermoplasmatota archaeon
ACACCATTCACAATAATATATTTGTAATCATTAATATAAATACTTTTCTATATTTTCAAAAAATATCATATATTTTTTCAAAAGATGGTAAAACAACAAGTGCATTCTACCATAAAAAAACAAAAGAATATTTTATATAGATAAATTTATGTATTATAAATATACTTTTAACTATCAAGAATACATATGAATAAAAAATCATTAACTTTATTGATAACCATACTATTTTTACTAACAAATCTTTCTGTAATTACTACTACGGCTACCCAAGCTGAAACGACAAATGCAGAAACCATATACGTAGATGACGACAACATCGAAGGACCATGGCACGGAACCATGGAATATCCATATCAACATATAGAAGATGCAATTGAGAACGCAACAGACGGAGACACTGTTTATGTTTTCAACGGAACCTACTACGAAAACATACGCGTTGACAAAACTCTTTTGATAACTGGTGAAAATAAAAACACTACTATTATCGATGGAATGTATAACGAATTTATCATCAAAATAATCAAAGACAGTGTAACAATTAAGAATTTTACGATAAGAAACTCAGGAGGATACAAAGATAATGCAGGTGTGAAAATAGAATCAAAAGACAACCTCATAACAAGATGTACTTTTTACAGAACAAAAACAGGCATCTACGTAAATGAAGCAGATAATACTGAAATAAATAACTGTACTTTTCACACCAACGGAGAAGGCATATATCTCAAATCATCAATTAAAAGTAGCATCAAAGAATGCAGATTTTGCCATAACGCACTAGGCATACACACTGAGCATTCAAATCAAATCAAAATAACAAACTGCTATGCACATACCAATGGAATCGGGCTTTTTTTCAACAACTCTTCAAACATTGAAATATCCCGATGTGCAGTATATAATAACAATGATAATCAAGGTGGTTTTTTCTTATGCTTTTGCAGTAATTTCCTTGTCTCTAACTGCAATGTTGAACATAATGGTTTTGGAATAAAAATTGCTAATAGTTCAAACATAATTCTTTCAGAATCTAACTTCATTTGGAATACACATTCAGGAATACAACTTGAGAAAAACTCAGAAGAAATAACCATTGAAAATAGCGAAATTACTGAAAATTTTAGATTTGGAATTTACTGTGAAGAAAGCAATGTTCTAACGTCAAACAATAATATATACAAAAATCTTTTTGGAATGTACTCAGAAAATTCACAGTGTAATGCAAGAAATAATTGGTGGGGTTCAGCTTTTGGACCTGCATTGTTTGAACGCAAAATAAAAGATAGACTTTTTTTCAAAGGAGGCCGCATTCAATTTTTCCCATGGCTTTTGAAAAAAATTGAAGATGCTGGTTCAAACTGGAATATAGATTATGAGTTATTCAATATTGAAATCGACAATTCACGATATATGGAAATCGATTTGCCAGGAACAGATAGCGACGACGATTATGTTCCAAATTGGTGGGAAGACAAATGGGGATATGACCCATACTTTTGGGATGACCATAAACATCTTGACCCCGATGGAGATGGACTCAACAACATAGAGGAATGCTATACTGATGTGTGGGATTCAAACCCATTTCATAAGGATGTTTTTCTTGAATTTGACTGGGTAGAACCACAAAATCCAGAGGCGCCAAACAAACCACCATGTTCAGCTATTTGTAAAATGAAATCTGCCTTTGAAAAACAAAACATTACACTTCACGTCGATGATGGATGTTTTGGCAGTGGGGAAGAAATCCCAGCTATTTCAAATTTTACTTATGCAGATCTCCGCGATCTATACTGGGATTATTTCCTCCATAACGACTTAAATAATCCTCGAAAGGGAATCTTTCATTACTGTTTAGTATGTGATTATGGCGCAGATCGAGGTTTTTCATTTATAGGATGGGATCATTTAGATTCTTTTCAAATATCTGCACAGATGCTTCATGAAAGCCTCCCTCTAAAAAAGAGAGGGGAGGTCGTTATTTCAGGAGCATTTCATGAACTCGGCCACACACTTGGACTATTTGTCGATGACCATAGTGGAATTGACAACATGGCTGCAACAAAAATATTTACCCTTGAGTGGTGGAAACACCTGAACTATAAGAGCAGCATGAATTATTGGTACACATATAGTATAATTGATTATTCAGACGGCTCACACGGCAAAGGAGATTTTGACGACTGGGCAAACCTTGATTTCTCTTTTTTTAAAAACACGCATTTTGAATGGCCAAAAGAGGGAAAGGTTTAATCTTCTTTCCATTTTGTAAGGAGTACACCTGCAATAAAAAACACACAAGCAAATGCAAGGACTGCGATCGTGTTTAGAATCGCTTCTGATTGATTCATATAGATCATGGCATTACGAAGACTTTCGTTCACATAATATAGGGGAAGGACTCGTGCAAATGTTTGTAGGAATGGCGGCATCATTTCCAACTGAAAGAATGTTCCCGCAAGAAACATCATTGGAAATGTTATCGCTCCACCGGCGGTGTCAGCTGTTTCCTCTTCTTTTACGAATCTTCCGATAAGCATTCCCATTCCTGAAAAAAGGAAACTTGTAGCAATTATTGTGGTAATCATCAAAGCGTTAATGTTGACAGTGACTCCATAGATCAAAACGCCTACCAGTATAATTAAGAAAGTCGATATAAATGAGAGGAACAGCATGAACAGCATTTTTGAAAGAATCCACTCAGTTCTTGTAATGGGTGTTGTCAATAGTTTACGTAGGATGCCGTCTTTTCTAAATTTCGTGTTCCGTTCTATGCTTCCATATACACATGTCTGCATGATAGTAAAACCGATCATTCCTGGTAGGAAAAAATCAATGAAGCGAAAATCCTCTGTAATCGTACTAATCTCATCTATTCCGACAATGTTTCTTCCATTACTGAGTTTCATGTTAAATGACTGAATGACACTTGATACAATACTCATTACTACCTGGTTGGATGATTGTTCACTAGGATCTAAATAAAATGAGAGATTAACTATTGCATTTTGATCGATAAAGGATTTGTTAATGGTTTCTTCGTAGCCTTTTGGTATTACTATCAAACGCTTAATGTTTTTTTCATCAATATAGGATGAAACATTTTGCTCTGGTTCGACGATTTCTATTTTAATTGCACCTGTGCTGTTTAGACCTTCGATAAAACCTCTAGACATTTCACTGTCGTCTAAATCCTGTACATGCAACGTATATTCAACGTCTCCCATACCAGAGAATATCGCACCGAAAATCAGTATGAGCATTATGGGAAATGCAAGAGTCCAAAACAGAGTTCCTTTACTTCGAAGCCATGTCTTTATACTAACGATAAAATCGGCGGCTATTACTTGCACTCTCATGTTTCTTCCTCCGAAAGTTTTGAACCTGTAAGATGTAAGAATATTTCCTCCAAATTAGAGCGTCTAACATCAATGCTTTCATACTCTATACATTCATGTCTTAAATTTGATAAAACATCAAGCACTATATCTTTATAATCAATTTTTACTGCAATATCGCCATTGCTTTCATAAGTCGCGGTAAATCCTTTTTCCTTTAGTGATTCAACTGCACCTTCAGTTTTACACTGTTTAATTCTAAGCAAACTACCTTTTCCATATCTGTTTATTAACTCATCAAGAGTTCCTTCAGCTATGATCTTACCTTTGTGTATAATTGCAATGTGGTCAGCCAGGTATTCTGCCTCCTCCATATAGTGCGTTGTGAGAAAAACTGTTTTTCCTTTTTTACGGAGGTTAGCAATGACTTTCCAAACATCACGTCGTGCTTTCGGATCAAGCCCTGTTGTCGGCTCGTCTAGAAATACGATATCTGGGTCATTTACAAGTGCTATTGCGACACCAACTCGTTGTTTTAATCCACCTGATAGATTTCTGTACAGCATCTTCTCACAGGATTTTAGATCCATAGCTTCTATGATTTCATCAATATCTGCTCTTTTTTTGTAGAGTTTTGAGAAATATACAAGGGTCTCTTTGACTGTAAGTCGTTCGAAAGAGAGAAATTCTTGTGGGAGGACCCCGATGTCTTTCTTGACTTCGTTAAAATGAGTTTTTATGTTTTTGCCTATGAGTTTTATTGTGCCTGCTGTTGGTTGCCGTATTGATTCAATCATTTCAACCGTTGTTGTTTTTCCAGCACCGTTTGGTCCTAAGAAAGCAAAGATTTCACCTTTTTTTACTGAGAAAGAGATATTATTTACTGCAACAAGATCACCATATTCCTTTCTAAGATCAGATACTTCAATAGCGAGATCGTCTCCATGTTTAAGTTCAGGCAACCTGGCTCTGCCTTTTGAACCACAATATGGACAGTATATAGTTTTAAGTTCTCCATGCATTCCAGAATAGGAAGCAACTTTTCCGCAATCAGGGCATTTGAATTTCTTTTCTACCATATACAATCTCTTTTAATAAACCAACGTATATAAAAAAATAGTATTTATGTCTTACCAGGTTCACGATAACATATTCTCATTTATCATAACCTTTATTAAGAAAGATAAATTGCTTGGATTAGGATTTAACCTATAAACTAAAATGGTGAAGTTTAAGGAGAGAAGTGAGTTTGATATGGATTTAGATTTTATTCGAAAGTTAGTAAAGCCTGCTGAAACAAAGATTGTTTTATTGGTCATAGATGGATTAGGTGGACTTCCTAGAAAATCAGATAACCTCACAGAGCTTGAGGCAGCCAATACACCAAATTTAGATTCACTGGCAAAAAAAGGTATATGCGGTTTACAGCAGCCAATAGGTCCTGGAATCACACCTGGGAGTGGCCCTGGACATCTTGCAGTATTTGGTTATGATCCAATAAAATATCAAGTAGGAAGAGGAGTACTCGCAGCACTTGGCATAGGTTTTGACCTACAACTAGGTGATGTAGCAGCACGAGGCAACTTCTGCACATTAGATAATAACGGCAATGTTGTAGATCGGCGAGCAGGACGAATATCAACTGAGAAAAACCAAGAATTATGTGAATTACTTCGTAAAATTGAATTACCTGATGTAGATGTTTTTATTGAGACAGTCAAAGAACATCGTCTGTTGTTAGTATTGCGAGGTGAAGAGCTTTCCGGTGATATCATTGACACTGACCCTCAGGCGATTGGAAAAAAACCTTTGCAGCCAAAATCTTTATCGCCAGATGCAGAAAAAACAGTCAATCTTGTAGGGCAATTCTTAGATCAAGCACATAAAATTCTAGCAGATCATCACCCTGCCAACATGGTGTTGCTAAGAGGTTTTTCCAAAAAACAAGATTGGCCTACGATGGAGGATGTTTTCGGTATTAAAAGTGCAACTATCGCAGCATATCCAATGTATCGTGGTCTTGCTAAATTGTTAGGAATGAATATATTGGACACCGGCACTACGGTAAAAGATGAGTTTACTACGTTAGAAGATAACTGGGGCGATTATGATTTCTTTTATTTACACGTAAAAAAGAGTGATAGTGCTGGAGAAGATGGTGATTTTGATCGGAAGGTATCAGTAATTGAAGAAACAGATAGAGAAATTCCACGACTTCTAGATTTAAATCCTGATGTAATAATGGTAACCGGCGATCATTCCACGCCATCACTTATGAAGGCTCATAGTTGGCATCAAGTACCAGTGCTGCTGTGGTCTGAATGCTGCCGAGCTGATAAAGTAGATCGTTTCGGTGAGCGTGCCTGTATTACTGGTGGACTTGGCACACGACTCCCAGCGGTAGATATGATGCCTTTGGCTTTAGCTAATGCTATGCGTTTAGAAAAATTCGGTGCCTAAACAAATAAAAATTACACATCATAAAGAGGATAATATTTATCCTTTAGATAGCTAACAAATACTTTAGAGTTTAACCCATCACCACAAGTCTTTTTGATTATTTCATCTGCAGTCATCAAGCGTCCGTATTGATGTACATTTTTCCTAAGCCAACTTAAAATATTTATGAAATTTCCTTGTTCAATTTTTTCAATAAGTGAAGAGTTTTCTTGCGATAGCTGTTTGAATAGTTGAGATGCATAAATAGTCCCAATCATATACGTAGGGAAATACCCAAAACTACCACCACTCCAATGCATATCCTGCAATACACCCTCTTTATCATTTTTCGGCGTAATCCCCAACATTTCAGTCATCTTCTCATTCCAACACATAGGTAACTCAGAAACCTTGATTTCTCCATCAATCAATGCAAGTTCAAGCTCAAATCGCAAAATAACATGTAAACAATACGTAAGCTCATCTGCTTCAACTCGAATAAACGAAGGTCGTACTTGATTAACATAGCGATACCAAGTTTCAATATCCATATCCTTTAACTTTTCTGGAGCGATCTTTTGAAACTCCGAATAGAAATAATTCCAAAAATGTTTATTTCTTGCAATCATATTCTCCCAGAAACGAGATTGAGATTCATGCAGCCCCAATGACGGCGCATCAGAAATAACAGTATTTTTAAACTCATCTCTTGGAAGCCCCAACTCATACAATGCATGACCTGCCTCATGAACTGTAGAAAAAAACGAAAACAAAGGATTCTTCCGCTCATAATTTGTCGTAATTCGCACATCATCATCTCCCATCGATGTAGTAAACGGATGCGTGGAAACATCAAGCCGTGACCTTCTCTTTGGCAGATTCATTTTTTTCACAACAAAATCACAAATCCTCTTCTGCTTTTCAACATCAAATTTCATATCAAATGCTTGCTGTCTTCTATAAACATTACTTGAAGTAATTTTTTCGAGAATCTCGGTGATCTGGGGTTTTAAGTATGCAAACTCTTTTTTTAACGTTTCAACAGTCATACCTTCTTCATACTCATCAAGAAGACTATTGTATGCAGGTCCTGGAAGATTAATAAAAGTACAATACTCTTTTTCCAGCTCTACAATCTTTTCCAGATGAGGAGCAAAAAGCAAGAATTTATCCTTCTCACGTGCCTCCTGCCAAACCGTATAAGCAATAGCTGTTGTTTTCGACATCCGTTCTACAAACTCAGAAGGTACTTTCCGAGATTTTTCAATATCTTTTTCAAGCCTTACAACAACCGCTCTATCTTTTTCTTGTAGCTTTTCAAGATTATGTATCTCGTTTAGTTTTTTCACGTGTCTATAGAGTTCATCTGCAGTAAATTTCTCATGAGCAAGACGAGAGATAAGCGATATCTGCTCAGATCGTCCCACATTCCCTTCAGGCGGCATATACGTCATCTGATCCCAACCAAGAAGTGCTCCAATTCCACTAAACGTCGAAAGCTCTTTTTGTTCTTTATAGATAAAATCAAGTGATTCTTTCATCTCTCCACCCTACTCAAATTTCTATACCCACTGGACAATGATCAGAACCCATAACATCCTGCATGATAAATGCTTTTTTGAGGCAAGGTAAAAATTCTTTGTTTACAAAAAAGTAATCGATTCTCCAGCCAACATTTCTCTCTCTCGCCCTAGACTTCATATCCCACCAACTATACTGATCCGGCTCTTTGTTAAAATATCTGAAGGTATCAATATATCCATGATCAACAAATGTATCTATCCACATGCGCTCCACAGGTAAAAACCCAGAACGATTTTCATTTGCCTTTGGATGGGCAAGATCAATCTCTTTATGGGCCGTGTTGAAATCTCCACAGACAACAATGTTTTTCCCTTCGGCTTTCAGATTGTCAGCACAAGCAAGAAAGGTATCATAAAAGTCAAGTTTGTATTCAAGTCGTTCATCATCTTTTTTACCATTAGGGAAATAGACGTTAAACAACACAAATGATGAAAACTCGGTGATAAGAACCCTTCCTTCTCTGTCAAATTTTTCGATGCCAAACCCTTTTTTGACACGTATTGGCTGTTTTTTGGTAAAAGTTGCAACGCCACTATAGCCTTTTCTTTCTGCAGGATTCCAATAGATATAATATCCAGTGGTATTTCTCAAATGAAGGGGTACTTGCTCAGGGAGTGCTTTTATTTCCTGAAGGCAGAGAATGCCTGGTAATTCCTTTTGAAACCACTGAAAAAGTCCTTTTCTATCGGCTGCTCTAATCCCATTGACATTCCATGAGATAAGTTTCATGTGCTCTTTCCCTCTTCAGCAAGTTTTGTTAATTTTTTATCAAATCGTGGAAGACATTTGGTGAAGACATCATCAATGTCCATATCTTCCATAATAAACAACTCATAACAAAGAACAACAAGATCAGCAGTTTCAATAGCCCAATGATCATTGTTTTCACTGTAGAGCTCTTGTATCTCCTGAACGTGTTCTTTCATCATATCAAGTATTTTTTGTTTATCGTTATTGTTGACTCTACTTGATAGTTCTGTTATCTGCTGAAGTTTATTTCTAAACTCATTATGTAGTGTTAACATATCTTCCCCTCTGTTTTTACTAAACGTTATGGTTATTTCTCATTTAATTTTTAGTATGTAGAGGAATGCAGCAGCAGTTGAGGCGAACTAATACTTTCGCTTACCCCCTTCTCACATATATATACTAAAAACGACTTTACAGGACTAATAAGACGTGAGATGCGGGGGACATGCCAGAACCCCTTGTTGGTCTGGCATTTCTGCCAATAATTATCTTTCAGATTCATCCCATCCTCCTCTCCCTTTTTTCCCTTCCCCCAAAGAGTTTTATATACTAACATGTTCAATATGTCGTAGTTGTGGAGAACGTGGTTTGAAGGAATTGCATATGGTTATGAGAGTTTGTGGAGTTTGTAAAACTGAAATTGATCTGAATGATCATCAATCTGGGCTTGTATTTGAAGACAAAATCTTCGTATGTGAGGACTGCTGCAATAGCACATCAGAACATGATATGACGGAATGGTCACAAAGCATAATGCAAAAATCTGGGACGGGTATGCCTATTGGTCTCTGGTTGATACATGAACAAAACAAAGATAAACGCATGTTTTCAAAACAAAAATTTTAGATATATCGACAGTAAAAAGCTGTAGAGCAACATCAAAATCCTTTTTTATAGCTAATTTCATGTAGGATGCGAATGTTTCTTATAAAACTCGGCGGAAGTATCATTACAGATAAAGGAAAAAAATATGCATTTAAAGAAGATGTAACGGATAGACTGTCTTCAGAAATTAAAAAGGCAAACAAAGAAATAATACTTGTTCATGGTGCAGGATCATTTGGCCATATTCTTGCAAAACAATATTCTTTAAATCAAGGTTATAAAAATGATGTTCAATTACAGGGATTCTCCGATACCCATGCAATGGTTCAACAATTAAATTCACTTGTTCTCACATCACTACATGACCAAGATATTGCTGCTGTTTCACTTCCTCCACATGCACTATTAAAACTTGACGATCATAAACCATCGACAATGAACTACAACATATTCAAAGAATATCTTAGTAAAGGATTTACACCAGTAACTTTTGGAGATGTCGTATTGGATGAGAAACTTGGATTTTCTATCTGCTCCGGTGATCTTCTCATGCAAATGCTTGCACAATATTTCAAACCAGAAAAAGTACTCTTTGTATTAGATGAAGACGGCCTTTATACATCAAACCCAAAGACTGATAAAAACGCACAGTTCATAGAAAAAGCAACACTAGATGAGCTTGAAAACCTAACTACCAGCTCTAATACATATGCAGATGTCACAAAAGGGATGGCTGGAAAAATTGAAACAATAAAAAACATATCTCGCCTGAGGATAGATGTTGTTTTGTTGAATGGCAATATAAATAATAGGCTATATGATACATTGGTTGGAAGAAAAACTAAAAACACATATGTCTATGGTGAAAAAAGATGAAACAAACAGAAGAACGAAAACGTGAACATGTACAAATATGTCTCGATGAAGATGTATCAGCACATCATAACTACTGGGATGACGTCAACCTCGTCCATAATGCGCTTCCTGAAATTAATGAAGATGAAATTGATCTGTCGATAGAACTATTTGGAAAAATATTAGGAGCACCAATAGTCATATCTGCTATTACTGGAGGGTATGATGAGGGTAAAAAAATCAATGAAAACCTTGCTGCTGCAGCAGAGAAATTTAAACTCGCTATGGGTGTCGGCTCTCAACGATCTGCTCTTGAAAACTCAGAATTAAAAGAGACATATAGCGTCATAAATGATTACGATATTCCATTAAAGATTGCAAATATCGGTGCTTCTCAAATTGTTTCATGGGATAAAAAGGAAATACTTGAAAACGCTGAAAAAATAGTTGAGATGATCGATGCAGACGTTCTTGCTGTCTGCCTCAACTTTTTACAGGAGGCCGTTCAGCCTGAAGGAGAAGTGCATGCAAAAGGCTGTTTAGAAGCAATAGACATGCTTTCAGAAGAGTTTGGCAGACCCATACTTATCAAAGAAAGCGGAGCAGGTATTTCCTTTAAAGTCGCAGAATTGCTCAAAAAAACGAGTATTGCAGGAATTGATGTAGGAGGTTTGGGAGGTACCTCGTTTTCCGCTGTAGAATACTATCGTGCCAAAATAAAAGACGATGAATATAACATGCGCGAAGGTCAAATCTTTTGGGACTGGGGACTACCCACACCGACATCGATTCTTGAAGTTGGAAAGGCTACCGACTGGGAGCTGCCCATTATTGCAACAGGAGGTATTCGAAACGGACTTGACGCGGCAAAAGCACTTGTGCTTGGAGCAAACGCTGCAGGAATCGCTCTTGCACTCTTAAAACCAGCTACAAAAGACAGTCGATCAACAATTTTAGAGCTTGATATGATCATCAAAGAACTTCGAACAGCTATGTTTTTAGTTGGAGCAGAAAATATTGAGCAACTTACTAGTGCAGAAGTAAAGTTCTCCAGGGATTTGCAGATGTGGGAGTAAATAATGAATCTGCAAAGTGAATTAAAAAAAAGAGCAGATGCTTTTAATAAGTATTGGCTGAAATATTTGCAGGAAGGTAAGCCTGCTACGCTGTATGATGCTGCACGGCATCTTCCACTGGGCGGTGGAAAACGACTACGGCCGTTTCTTGTTATGCTTTCATGTGAAAGTGTTTTTGGCGATGCGGAAAAGACATTACCTTTTGGTGCAGCACTTGAAATAATGCATAGTTTCACGCTTGCCCATGACGACATTATGGATAAATCAAATTTAAGAAGAAATGTACCTGCTGTACACATTAAATTTGGTGAACCTGCAGCAATACTTGCAGGAGATTTTCTTTTCGCCCGATCGTTTGAAGCAATGCATGATTTATCTGTTGACTGCCAGATTTTCAAACAACTTAATTATGATCTCATTCAATGCATTTTAGACATCTGCGAAGGACAGCAACTTGACATGGACTTTGAACAAAGAAAGATAATTACAGAAGAAGAATATATTGATATGATCACCAGAAAAACAGCAGCGTTATTCAGACTTGCAGCAAAAGGCGGGGCGATAATCGGTGGAGGAAACAAAAATGAAGTTTCTGCATTGACAGACTACGCCCGGTATTTAGGTTTATCATTTCAGATATGGGATGATTATCTTGATATAAGCAGTAACGAAGAAACACTTGGTAAAGATATAGGAAATGATATTAGAAACGGTAAAAAAACACTCATTGCGGTTTATTCATTGCAGAATGCAACAGGCGAAAACAAACAGATACTTGATGAGGTGTTTGGGAATAGCAGTGCTTCAGATGATGGTGTAAAAAGAGTTTTTACGCTTTTTAAAGAGATGGGATCAATAGATTATGCAAAAAAGACAGCAATAGAGTACAACAAAAAAGCAAAAGATACTTTAAAGATTCTTAAAGATTCAGAGGCAAAAGAAATTTTGAAGGAGTTGGCAGATTATTCGATAAAAAGAGAAAAATAGTATGTCTGTTGAAAAAGAAAAGATAAAAAAAACCGCACGAATGTATGCCCTTCAAAATGCGATACAGTTTCATGGAAAAGCAAATGAAAAAGCTGTTGCAGGGAAAGTTATCGCTGCTTTTAAAAAAGAAAGTATTTCTCCAAAGGAGATTATACCTGTTGTTTCTGCTGTCGTTGAAGAAATAAATAACATACCACTTGAAGAACAAGTCTTAGAATTAGAACAAATTGCCCCTGAGTTATTACATAAAGAGAAAAAAGAAAGAGATTTTTCATTACCAAAGCTTCCTCGTGCTGAGAAAGGAAAAGTGGTTACTCGTTTTCCGCCTGAGCCAAACGGCTATTTACATATTGGACATGCAAAAGCTGCAATTGTTGACTACGAATATGCACAGATATATGATGGAAAATTCATACTTAGATTTGACGATACAAACCCTGAAAATGCAAAAATTGAGTTTTATGAAGTGCAAAAAGAGGATCTCCGATGGCTAGATATAGAATGGGACCGGGAATATCATACTTCTGATAATCTTAAGACACATTACAAGCTTGCAGAACAACTAATCAACCAGGGAGATGCATATATCTGCAAATGTACACCTGAAGCAATTAAAGAAGGGCGCTTTCATTCTAAGGCATGTAGCTGCAGAAAGAGAAGCCACGGCGAGACATTAGGTATCTGGAAGGAACTCTTATCATCTGGGGAATCAAAAGGTGCTATACTTCGTTTACGTGGAGAAATGAAGAGCGCTAATACTGCGATGCGTGATCCCACCCTCTTTCGGGTTATTGACAAGGAACACCCGTTACAGGGAGATAAGTATCGTGTTTGGCCAACCTATGATTTCGCTGGAGCTGTAGAAGACAGCATCAGCGGTGTAACCCATCCGTTCAGAACCAAGGAATATGAGCTTCGTGATCCTGTCTATTTCCGTATTCTTTCACTTTTAAATCTTCGAAAACCCCATCTTATGGAGTTCTCTCGACTATCTATAAAGGGGATGCCTGTTTCTAAGAGAAAGATAAAACCACTTATTGAAAAGGGACTTGTCTTGGGATATGATGATATACGGCTTCCTACACTCCGTGGACTTAAGAAGAGAGGAATTGTCCCAGAAGCAATCAGACAATTTGTGTTTTCTCAGGGGATTTCAAAGGCTGAATCCACTGTAGATTTCAGTATTGTTGAAGCAATCAATAGGAAAATACTTGACCCAAAAGCAAAACGATACTTCTTTGTATCAAATCCAGTAAAACTCTCTGTAGATGATGCGCCGAAAAGAAAAATCAGTCTTAAACTACATCCAACAGTTGATATGGGAGAACGCATGATCGCGACAGATTCTGTTTTTTTTGTTCAAAAGGAAGACATGCAGAATATGACGACTGGCGATATTTTCCGATTAAAAGGTCTTTATAATGTGAAAATACAGGAAACTGGTGATGCAATATCTGGTAGATATGAAGGCGAGAAACTAATTGCTGATACTGCAAAAATTCAATGGACAACAAAAGATTTCATCAAGATGAAAATTTACGTTCCAGGACTAATTTTTAAAAAAGATAGTTACAACACGAAAAGTCTTGTGGAACTACACGGATATGCAGAAAAAGCAGTTTCAGACCTTAAAAGTGGGGAGATTATTCAGTTTGAACGAGTTGGCTTTGTACGAATAGAAAAACAAGAGGAAGAAATAATAGGCTTTTTTGCCCATAAGTAAACTTTTTAAACATTTTTATATTTATAATAACTGTACGGATGCAAATAATAGGATGGGATGAAAAATGCATGCTAGAAATAAATTAATGGCGATTCTCCTTATATTGTCTCTTTTTGTTGTTGTGGATAGTGCTGCTGCTGTTTCGTTTATCAGGCCAAACGATACTTCCACTGTGACGTTAGCCGTCATAATTGTCGCTATCGCAGTCATCATTGGTTTTCTTCTCTTTCATGGTGGAGTAAAATATGTGACACCTGAGAACGTCCTTGATACAGAAATAAGAAAACATCTCTACGACTATATTGATGGATGCCCAGGTTCACATCTCAGAGAGATAGCAAGAGAGCTTGATTTAAAACCAAGTAACGCAGCATGGCATCTCCGTAAACTAGAACAGACAAATCTCGTACGAAGCAGATTTATCGGTGGAAAAAAGGTTTATTACCTTGTTGAAGGCGGTATTGAGATAAGAAAACAGGCGATAGGAGAATCAATACTTAAAAACAAAAACGCTCGGGAAATCATGGAATATCTGCAGACAAATCCTGGTAAACATCTTCTTGAAATAGCACACGCACTAGACCTCAATCATCACGTTGTAAAATGGCATATTAAAAAAATGTATATGGCAGAACTCGTCGAGGGAGATACAAGCAACTCTGCATATCCAGTGTACTATCCAACAGAAATCGGAATAGAAGCATTAGAAAATATTACTGACTACATTAAAAAATCAGCAGCTTAGATTCTTCCGACGTCAACAACTTCTACATTGTCAACTTTTTCAATGCTTGAAAGAACCTCAACTATCGGGTCAAGTCCGCCTTCTGAATCAGGAACAGAAACAGTAACATCAACGCCTCTGAGGCCAAAGGCAATGTTTTTCACTTCGACTTTTCCAAGTTTTACCGGCTCCTTTACAACAACTTTTATTTCATCAAGAATTTTTTGTATTTCATCATCACTTAACACACCATCTGGCATCAAACGTATCAGTGCTATTACCTCTCCCATATGCCTCCCTCCTATGGCCCTGTAAATCCACATTTTGAACATTTGTATTCTATGCTTTGTTCTCTGCAGTTTGCACATCTTCCAATGATCTCGCTGCACATTGGACATTGAAACGTTGTCGAACCTTGCTCGAGCAGTCCTTTTCCGCATGTGATGCATTTCTCAGCTTTTTTCATAGGATTGGCTGAATAACATATCTATTATTAAAATGTGACGCCCCCATGTCTCCTTAAAAAACTCTATTTTTGTTTTTTAATCGTATCAAGCGAAAACGATGCAACAGACTTAAATATTCTATATTGAAAGATTGCTCCTACGATAAGATTCATGTGATAGGTGATAAATCTAAATAACAGAACAAAAACACCAAGAAGATATGAAGGCGAAGCAGGAATCAACGTCGCATACAGTGCACCTACCCCCACCTCTGCAACTCCTGCGCTTCCCGGCGTAGTTGGCATCATAATTATCACAAGAAGTAAAACCTGAGCAGCATACGACTCAATAAAAAATGGATATAACCCAAGTCCCAGAAGAAGCATTGAAGGAATCATAAATGCGATAGACCACATGATAACAGTAAGTATTCCAGCCAAGAGAAATGATTTCCTCCCCTCACTCAAGAAAAAAACCATACTATTATGAAAGTTATCTACTTCTCTCTTTATTTTTTTAACAATTCCCGCCCGTTTACCTGCCTCTCGTTTCTTTGAAAACCTACCTATTTTGTCGCTGATAAAAATCAGAAATGATCTGATTTTTTCCGGGTATTTTATAGAATATAAAAACAGTATCACACCTGCTATGAATACAACAACGCCGATAGATAACCCCAGGCTTACCGCTCCATTTGAAATCCGACTTTTCAAAACATAAAGAGCAAGCGGGACAATTGTAAGAATGAATATCGCATCGATTAACCGTTCACCAAGTACAACTGCTGTTGCCCCACCAACATTCATACCGTCTTTATGAAGAAGATGAATCCTAACAGGCTCACCGCCAGCCATAGAAGGAGTGATACCTGCAAGAAAAAGATTAGCAATGACTATTTTTGTACCTTCCCAAACACTGATGTGTACATCTTTATCAATTGCACCACTCAAGACCTTAAGCCGTACCCCCCACAAAAACCATGAAAAAACATTCAGGATAACAGCTATTA
>JAUWYM010000141.1 GCA_030615845.1 Thermoplasmatota archaeon
TAATCTCTGAAATCAAGTGCCTGAGCCGCTGCCATAAACTCTATTCCTAAAATTCCATATGCATTGTCAAGTATTTGGAAATTCTTTAGAGCAGTGTTCATACCCATTGATACAAAATCTTCTTGATCTGCAGCAGCAGGAATCGACTGAATAGAAGCCGGAGCAGAAAGAATACGTTGTTCAACAATCAGAGCATCAGATGTATATTGGCTTAACATGAGACCTGAGAACATTCCTGCACCTTTCGATAAAAACGGCGGCAATCCGACACTTAAGGCAGGATTATTTAACCTGTTCATTCTTCGTTCAGACATAACACTCACCATCGTAATAGCGGCACCAGCCATATCCATAGGTAACGAAACAGGTGACCCTTGGAAGTTGGCGCCTGACAGCTGAAGGTTTTCTTTAGGGAAGAACACAGGATTGTCTCCCACGCCATTGAGTTCTATTTCAACCTGCTTTCGTGCATATTCTAAAGCATCATTAGCAGCACCGATCACCTGTGGCGTCGACCGCATTGAATATGCATCTTGAACTTTACATTTGATTTTTCCCTTTGCAAGATCCCCTCCTTGTATTAGTTTTTGAATTGCTTTTGCACTACGAACTGCTCCCGTAAATCCTCGTGCTGCATGTAGTTTTACAGAATAAGGTTTCATATTTGCTTTTAATGCTTCAAGTGACATAGCAGCTGCTATTTCTGCCTGTTTTAACCAGTTGTTCGCATCAAAAAGAAATATCGCACTCATTGCGGTGAGAAGATTAGAACCGTTTATGATGGCTAGTCCATCACGTGCTCTTAGGCCCGGAATCGGAATGCCTGCTTTCTTCATAGCTTCTTTGCCTTCAAGAAGTTTACCTTTATAATATGCTCTTCCTTCACCCATCATCAAAAGTGCAATCTGAGACATGGGAGCAAGATCACCACATGCACCAACGGATCCTTTCTGGCAGACATACGGGGTAAGACCTTTGTTCAGCATATCTACTAACGTCTGTGTGATTTTAGGTCTACAAGCTGATTGACCATGAGCATGGACATTGATTCGTGACAGCATCGCTCCACGAACATACTCGACAGGTGCCGGGTCTCCTATGCCGGCAGCATGATTATATATCAGATATTTCTGAAAATCTTTAATCTGATCATCGTCTAATATAACTTCTGATAATTCACCTATGCCAGTATTCACACCATACATTATTTCATGAGCTTCGATTTTCTTTTCAAGCATTGTTCTACATGCTTTAACACGTTCCAACGCATCAGGATGAAGTTTTACTTTCTCGTTATGTCTTGCAACATGTACAACATCTTCAATAGTGAGTCCTGAACCAGTTACTACAACAGTCATATTTTGCCTCCTTACAGCATATTAGTTACTCACCTGTATTAAACACTTAGGTATTAAGTTTCTCACCCCGTTCATCCTTAGTTGCTATGAGAAACATAAAAAAGTACGAAAATATGTATAGAGCTGATTCATGGCAGAAAACCATTTTAAAGATTCAGAAGAAATATGGGACGCTATAGCTGAAAGCTTTGATGCAACTCGAAGAAAATCTTGGCAAGATGTCGTTGATTTTATCGATGAATTATCAGGTTCAAATGTTATTGCTGATCTTGGATGTGGTAATGGAAGACATCTCGTTTTATGTGCTAATAAATGTAGAACAGTAATTGGGCTGGATATTTCAAGAAACCTTCTCAAAATAACTCAAAATAAGATGAAAGAAAAACAACATAGTGCAGTACTCATTCATGGAAATCTTGTTCATATTCCAATAAAAAAAGATACATTAGATGCAGTTTTGTATATTGCAGCTTTGCACAACATAAAAGGAAGAAAGAATCGTATTCAGTCGTTAAAAGAGGTGAAAAGAATCTTAAAAGATGCTGGTAGAGCTCTTATCAGTGTGTGGTCTAGAGAACAAGAAAAATTTCGAGATTGTTTTACTGTTTCATCTAGCGATAATTGTGAACTTGGAGATATTAATATATATTGGGGACAGAATAGGTTGAATGTTCCTCGTTTTTATCATCTTTATAACAAAGGGGAATTCATTGAGGATATAGAGCAATCTGGATTGGAAATTGAACGGATTTCTGAAGCAAAGCTTCATTCAAGGAGGTTTACTGATAATTATTTTGCAATAGTTAGAAAAGGATAATTATTATTAAGATGCGCAATATTGCTAGCAAAAATAAAGTCGGGAGACAAAACATTTTGGATATAATAAGAACAAAGAATCTCACAAAAAAATTCAATGATTTCACTGCTGTAGATCATATTTCATTTTCCGTAAGAAAGGGGGAAATATTTGGTTTTCTCGGACCAAATGGCGCAGGAAAAACTACCACAATCAAGATGCTTACAACCCTTCTTTATCCTACGGAGGGTTCTGCTACACTTTTTGGATTTGACATACTAAAGCAAAGGGATAAAGTACGGCAGAATATAGGTATTGTTTTTCAAGACCCAGCTCTGGATACAGAGCTTACAGGCAGAGAAAATCTTGATTTTCATGCAAGGATGTATGGTCTTTCTAAAAATGATCGCAAGAATCGAATAGATGAAGTCCTTCGTCTTGTTGATCTTGTAGATAAAAAAGATGTTCTTGTGAAAAACTATTCAGGTGGAATGAAACGACGACTGGAAATTGCACGCGGTCTAATGCATTATCCCACAGTTTTATTTCTAGATGAACCAACACTTGGTCTTGATGCACAGACAAGACATGCAATTTGGGACTATATTAAAAAGATGAATAAAGAAGAAAATACTACGATTTTTTTAACCACTCACTATATGGATGAAGCTGATTATCTCTGTGATCGTATTGGAATTATTGATCATGGTAAAATACTTATTATAAATACTACGAAAAGTTTGAAAAATTCTGTTGGAAATGATGTGATAACACTCTCTTGTTCTAATATGGATAAACTTACGGAAAGATTGGAAAATGAGTCATGGATCAAAAATATAAAACGGCATAATTCTCAGCTTACACTAGGTGTCAAAAAAGGGGAAGAAAAGATACCAATAATTGTTGAAATAGCACAAAAATTAAAGATTAAAATAAAGTCAATTAGCGTTCGAAAACCCACACTAGATGATGTTTTTATTTATTTTACAGGCCATACGATGCGTGATCAGGAGCCTGAGAGTCCGATGAAAGAAATGGCAAGATTTTATCGAAGGAGGCGCTGAATTGAAAATCCTTGATCTTCAAGCAGTGTATGTCATGTGGCTTCGGGAGATGAAACGATTTGTTAGAGCTAAAAGTAGAATCGTTGCAAGTATTGTGCAGCCATTGTTTTTTCTAATAATCTTAGGAGCAGGATTTCGGGTTGCTACATTTGCTGATGTTGAGGGTGATTATATTCATTTCCTAGCTCCAGGAATAATAACCATGGCGATTATGTTTTCCTCTATGTTTACTGGAGTTTCTGTCCTGTGGGACAAACAATTTGGTTTTTTGCAAGAAGTACTTGTTGCCCCAATTAGTAGGTTTTCAATAATCTTTGGTAGAACACTTGGAGGAGCAACAACTGCGCTTTTTCAAGGATTCATAATTCTTTTTATTTCTCTTGCTCTTGGTGTTAATATACCTAGCATTGGAGGATTTATTTTAACTGTGATAATTATGGTTTTAGTCTCGTTTACAGCTGTTGGTTTTGGTCTTATAATTGCTTC
>JAUWYM010000048.1 GCA_030615845.1 Thermoplasmatota archaeon
AGCCATACCTTCTACACTAACCATCCCATACCATCCAAGAAGCAACTGATCAATTACAATATCTGCATTTTTTAAAAATCCCATTACTACATCATGAGAAGTATTCTCAACAAGATTAAAATTAATGTTATAACCCTTCTTTTTAATCATATCTACAGCATCTAAAACATACTTTGTTCCTTTTACCTCTCTATTATTGGGCGCATGAACAATATTAATAACATCAGAATCAGTATTTTCATTTTTCACTTCAAAATCATCAAGACAAATAGGAACAGGAATCCAAATTGAATCTTTAGACCATTTAAGAAGATCAGGAGTTGAAACAAAAATATTATCACAATACTTATTATAAACAGGCAGTTCGCCAATACCTCGAATATCAGAACCGTGATGATGCACAATAATATTTTTCCCTAACATTTTCCAAAGTAAAACATCCCTCCCTTTTTTAAAAATAGATTTGTAATGAAAATGAAAAACATCATACTCTTTTGCGATTTTCCAAAAATTATAAACTTTTTTAAACTTTTTTTCCTCAATTAAAAAAGTATAACCAAAATTAAACTTGTTTTTACAAAAAACTAAGACATCACTTTTTAAATCTAATCTCTTTTGCTCGTCCGATAACAAACCCGCCGCACCAGCAATATTATTAACGTGCAATACAGAAACCATATACTACTTCCAAATAGCTAAAAAACATATACATTTTTTTAATAAAATTATTATGATTTGCTACACTCCTCAATAAAATTAACATATTAATTTTTTTCATGATTATTCTCAGTCTTACCGCTATTTTTCTTTAGTCGGTAGAGGATCTCTTCTTGCACATTCTGATTTCTACGAATTAAATCACCGATTAAACCAAGAATAATTACTTGAAAACCAACGATTAGTAATAAAACAGACAGAACACTAGTAGGCAATAGAGGAGTAACCATACTTGTAGCCATATAATGTAGTAATACTCGTAAACCAAGAATGAGACCAACAGCAAAAACAAGACTACCTATTAATAAAAATGTTTTCAATGGTTTATGATAAAGATATGACCGAATGAGGGTACTTCCACCGCGTTTTGCATAACTCCATACGCTTGGAAAGAGACGAGATTCGCCTTCTCTCTTATAGAAATTAACGGGAACTTCACAGATTCTAAGATTCTTATTTACAGCTTGAACAAGTGTTTCTTGTGTATAGGTAAAATCACCCATTATGTTAAGTCGCATCGCTGCATCTTTTGAGAATGCTCTAAAGCCCGTTTGTGCATCGCTGAAATGTTTTCCCGCAGCTCTACTAGCAAACTTTGTTGCAACTTTGTTCCCGAGTTTTTTGGACATTGACATTTCTTCGATGTAACCATCGAAACGTGATCCAAGGACTATGTCTGCATCGTTGTCAACAACTGGCTGTACTAATTTACTAATTTCAACAGGGTCATATTGCCCATCTGCATCAATGTTGACGATGATGTCTGCACCCATGTCTAGTGCACCATCAAGTGCGTCTCTGAATGTTATTGCAAGACCTAGGTTGTGGACATGGCTGAGTATTTTGTCTGCACCTGCATCTTTTGCAGCTTGTACTGTCCCGTCCATGCTGCCGTCGTCTAGGACAAGTACCTTTACCTCGTCGCAGCTGTTGAGATCTCTTGGAATTTTTTTTATGACATCTGCAATTGTTTTTTCTTCATTGTATGCAGGAATTGTGACAACAAGTCTTGTAATGTAGCCCACCTCTTACAATTAAATCTCACTTGGGTAATGTTCAGGCAATAAACATAACTTGAATATAAAAATTCTTTTAAACAATTTTTTGTAAAAATGAAGGCATGTCATAGCAACGGCTCTTACGGCCCGCCTGCTCATAAGAGCCTGGCAAGACCACCCCTTCTCATCAGCCGCCTTTACCACACACCATTCATTTTCAAAATCTAGTTGTTATAAACCATCTCAATAACCCTACTATACCATCCATTTTCTCGGAGAAAAAACCTGCAAAACATTTTTCAAAATATAGTTGGCAAAAACCGAATCAATCCCATCCAGCAGTTTCCCTTAAAACCTCTCAAAAACCGCCATATTTTTTTCAAGATATAGTTGGTGCTTTGAATTCAAAATCTAGTTGGTAGTATGTTCAAAATGTAGTTGGTAGCCTTTTCAAAATTCAGTTGGTGAGGCTTTTAGCACTTAGTTGCGAGCATTATTATTTCATCCTATAGTATCTAAATATTAGAGCTTTTTTCCGACTTTTCTAAGTCCAATGAATGCTATGTTTTTGTGAAAGAGGGAAAAATTGAAAGATTTTGTTTATAGACTCTTTGTTCTCTGTTGTACGAAAAACCGTCTTCTTTTTTAATATTTTACAAAATCTTTTAACTCTTTTGATTATATCCCTCTCCCTGAGCGTGATCTCTCCTGAAAATAGACATACTTATGCCTACATTACATGAAGAAAAAGGCGTCGGAAAAACTATAGATTCCATAAAAAAAGATATTTTTAAGAAGAAAAACTGGGAACTTGAAATAGCAATAATTGATAGCGATTCAAAAGATAAAACACAAGAGATAGCAAAAAAACGCGGAGCAAAAATAATCCTTGAAAAAAGAAAAGGATACGGCCGGGCATATAAAACAGGTATGTCAAGAGTATCTGGTGACATCATTGTAACAGGAGATGCAGATGCAACATATCCCTTTGACAGAATACATGAATATATTCAGCTTCTTTTAGATGAAGACCTCGATTTCATAACAACAGATAGATTCGCAGAATTGAAACATGGATCAATGTCGGTAAAACATGCGTTTGGAAACATTATGCTGGCTACAGCACTTCGCATCCTCTTCTTCATTAATATTAGAGACTCACAATCAGGGATGTGGATATTCAAAAAAGAAGCGCTCAAAAAAATACAGCCGTTGGACGACTTTAACGACGGAATGCCTTTTTCAGAGGAAATAAAAATAGAGATGTTTACCGCAAAAAACGTCAAAGCAAAAGAAATACCATCTACTCTATCAAGCCGTGAAGGTGAGGTAAAACTGGAAAGCTTTAAAGACGGATGGAGAAACCTAAAATTCTTGTTTAAAAAGCGATTATACTTATAACTCTCATTTTTATCTTTTAGTCTCTTTTTTGAGGTAGTTTATAAGACACATTAATTATTTCTTCAGATGATCTCATTGAAATTTGTTTCACTATAAATCTTCAAGTTTCACTATTTAATGAATTTTTCGCTTTTTATGAAAATTTAGGCAACTCATTAAAAATACATGCTAGATACAAAAAAGTGATACAATGGATCCATTCATGATGTTTTGGATATTTCTTATAGGCATAATAGTTGGAGTAATCGGAGGAATAACACTTGTATATCGCGCAGCGGTATCTCCGCTTCATAAAAAAATCGGGAAACTAACAACTGAAAAACAATCCCTCTCAACAATCTATGGAAAAATAACAGAACAATTTGCACCTTTTATGAAAGACTATCCGTATTCTACGCAAAACTTTCGATTTATCGGCAGCCCTATTGATGGAATACAATTCAATGATAACCAAATACTTTTTGTCGAATTCAAAACAAACAAATCAAAACTAACAAACACACAAAACAAAATCAAAAAACTGGTAAACAATGGAAAAATTGTATGGTTTGAATTCAAGATGAAATAAACCTACTTCAAAGCTTCTTTTTTACCACTGTAGAAATCCCTATCTGGACTTAAAAGATCAAAAATCTTCTTTTCAACAGCAGGTGCTCCTCTCGTGATAAGATGTGTAAGATTTTTGGCAACACCTGGTCCCATCATAAATCCCTGTCCACACATCCCCACACCAAGATAAAACCCTTCAACATCAGCTGGTTTGCCAACGACTGCAACACCATCCGGTGTCATCGGATACAGTCCTCTCCACAGCCTTCTAATAGTGAGATTCTTAAACCTTGGAATGAGATGTACAAGCCTTCTTGCCATAATAGGCATAAACTCAGAGGTGGATCTTCTGTCATCTCCAGGGAAAATCTTAATTGGTGTGTAGCAGAAAATTATCTGCCCTTCGGAATTCTGACCGAAATAAAAATTCGCAGTTTTCCCTTCTGATCCAGGACGCAGATCAACAACAAGCGGATCAAGAAACGACTGTATCGGAGCAGTTATTCCTGCTTCATGGCTATCAGGATTTACAGGAATATCTAGGCCAGCCATTTTACATATCGCTGAAGCATGTGCTCCTGCAGCGTTGACGACAGTATCAGCCATGTACTTTCCTTTTGTTGTTTTAACTCCCTTTACGGTAAGGTTTTCTTTTTCTCTTTCTGTAAGAAGCTCGATAACGCTTTCACGATACCGAAACGTTGCTCCAAGTTTCATAGCCTCGTTTGTGAATGATTCTGATGCAAGCAGAGGACTTACCTGTCCATCATTTGGCGAAAATGTACCACCAATGAGTCCATTTTTATTTATCCCTGGAACCACCTTCATAATATCTCCAGCGTCAACCCAATCGATTTCCAACCCATGTTTTTTTTGAATAGGAAGTATTGATTTGAGGATGTTTTCTTCTTTTTCTCTAAAGACAGGAAAACAATACCCTCCTTTCTTCCAGCCGATATCAGTACCTGTTTTTTCCATCCAACTGGAGAAAATATCAAGGCTCTGCAGGCATATCTGTATTTTTGCAGGATCTGAGTGAGTAGCTCGAACACCTCCGATTGCTGCCTTGTTTTGTCCCTGACCTGATGAAGAGAGTTCATCGACTACGAGCACTTTAAGACCCGCCTCGGAAAGGAAATAGGCGGTAGGTGTTCCTACAGACCCTGCGCCAACGACGATAGCGTCGTATTCTTCTGTCACTTGTCTGCCTCCATGAGAAACGCTTTGAGAGGTACTTCTTGGGTGAACGGGCGATCCACCGGTGGTTCAACATCGTTTACATTAATTCCTAGTTCTCTGAAGATACGCATGATGAGCTCGGTACAGGTCTTTCCACCGCAGGGCCCCATTCCAACGCGAAGAGCAGCTTTTACGGCATTAATATCTCTCGTACCTGTTTTTTTGATATATTCAACAATTTCTTTTTTAGTGACTCGTTCACAACGACAGATAACAATTTCCTCATCAGAGGGTGTCTTAATTGCTTTCGTCTCTGTTTTCTTTTCTTGAGGTTTTTTTATTCTAATCCCTGCAACAAGATTTACCTCTTTATAGGGAACCTCTAAAGACACCAGACGTCTTTTGTCCTGCCATTCCGACTCTTTTATAGCAATCACGTTACCCGTTCCGATCACCTCTCCCGCCATCCCTGTAGTTGTCACTTGTTGCCCAAGTTTAATAGTGCCGTCAGGCATCTCCCATGGGATGATGACTTGTGCGGTTTTTTTTGTTTTATCATATCCTTTATCAACAAGCGTTATGGCAAGCCCAGGGCAGATGGTAACACATCGGCAGCATCCAAGACAGTTTCCTTCAAACTGGGGTCTTCCCATCATCGAAGGTTCCTTTATTTTTATACTCTGTAAAACACATGCTTCCGTGCAGGGATTACAGGGTATCTCTTGGACGCAGTAGATCACAGGATATACATCTTTATCTTTTGGAAGTGAATATGCTTCTTTTATGGGCCCTGGTCTACCGCGGAGGATATCAACCATTTCCTGCCATTCAGGCGGTACTTCAACATCATACTCCATATCAATAAGCATCTGTCTCGCTGTTGTGCGACCAGAAAACATAGCAGCAGAAGCCTCTGCGATAACATCAGCATCTCCTGCGGCATAGGTTTTAAGTCCAAACTTTTCAGCTTGTTTTTTAAGTTCATCCACAGGAGTCAACCCTATAGCGATGAGTAATGTATCAGCTTCAAAAACCTCTTCAGTTCCTTTGATAGGTTTAAATTTGCTATCTATCTCGCATATAATGACGCGTTCTAGATGATTCTTTCCTTCAGCTCGTAATACTGTATGTGATGTGTAGATTGGAATTCCAAGACGTTTGATTTTGTCAAGATGAACCTTGTAACCACTACATTCAGGAAGAGCCTCAACGATTCCTATAACATCGATTCCTGCCTGTAGGGCATGATATGCACCGATAAGACCAACGTTTCCTCCTCCAACAATGAACAACTTATCAGTTGGTTTGATAAGATCTCTGTTGACTAGTGTTTGAAAAGCACCGGCACCATACACACCAGGGAGATCACAACCAGGAAACGCAAGTGTTTTTTCTCGTGCACCTGCTGTTATAAGCACCCTTTCTGGTTTTACAAGTGTATAGATACCGTCTTTTATAATTCCGACAAAACCATCATCGAAGATGCCTACGACAGGAGAGTTTGTCCAGACATCTATGATTTTATCATTTTCTACAAGAGTTGCTAGTTCATCGCCAATGTCCATTCCACGAGTACCTGCAAAGCAGTCTCTGATTGATCCAAAAAAG
>JAUWYM010000029.1 GCA_030615845.1 Thermoplasmatota archaeon
CGCCGTCTCTACACGATCGCGCAGTATGTCCTGTAGTTGTTCGGCATCATATGGATAAAAAATCATGTTTTCTTCGCCGAGGCTTGATTTTACCCTAGGATCGAGAAATTCAGTAAATTTTAAATCATTTGATACCCCGATGACTGAAACACGAGCATTTTCCAAATCACTGTTGATGCGAGAGAGACTATAGAGCGCTTCGTCCCCTTTGAGTTTGTCAATTTCATCAAGAACGATGACGGTAACGCATTTTTCTTTATCCATCATAGACTTTACTTTAGAAAAAACTTCATCTGTCGGCCAACCAGTGAACGGAATATGCTCGTTCCATTCATCAATAAAATGATTTGCGATGTTTTGAAGGATACGGTATTGTGTATCGACTACTTCGCAGTTGATGTAGATGAATTTGACGTTTTTTCCGGTTTCTTCTCCTTTTTTTAAAAGTTCTTTTCCAACAAATTTTGCAACTGCTGTTTTTCCGGTTCCTGTTTTGCCATAGATAAACACATTTGATGGTGTTTCTCCTCGAAGTGCTGGAACGAGAACAGCCGCAAGATCTTTTATTTCTTTTTCTCGATGTGGCAAGATCTCTGGCATATATGATGATCTCATTACTTCTCTATTGACAAACAACCCTTCAGACCTGAGTAGATGGCCAAATATGTCCTGGTTAGTATCGTCTTTGATCGTAAAAGAAGCCTCCTCGCTATTTTGGTAAGTATTTTGAGTATAATAATTTTTTGCAGGATTTTAACAGAGCTTCTTATCTGTTGAAAGAGTAAATGCGAGAGGGGGTTGTTTCGTGTGGAAACAGTTGAATTGTATAATTTAATCTTAAAATTTTTCTATAAATATATTTTTAAAAATCACAATATTCAAATATACCAAATTCAATAACTATAAGGAAATACTACGTCATATCTACAACCAACAAAGATCAATACTACAAAAACCATTTTCCACACGAAATAAAGGGGTCCGGCTATACACAATTTATGACCAACAAAATACTCTAAAAAGAAGAAGATGATGCTGCCGGTAAAACGACATCAAGGCCGTTTAACTTCCAACTATCACAACATCTTTTACTGACTTAATAGAGTCAAAAGAAAACAACAAATGCCCCATATCATCAAGATGATACAACCGCGGATCTATATCTTCCGAAGGTTCAACAAGTATATTTTTTAACGCACCTGTTTTTTCATCCACCAATGAGTTTCTAAGGACACCAAGGTACAAGCCCTCTTCGCTCATTACTGTTTTTCCTCTCATCTCGCTCTCAAGTACTTTCAATATATTTCCCTCCTTTATTATAAATCTTACATATATTGAATGCTGCTTTCTTTTTTATCATTTTTGGCTACACAACATCCCTATCTCGTTTATCATCCTTGATTATATCTCTAGTGCGACTTTCCTTTAACTTCTTGTAATGATTTATCAAATCCTTTGTAATACTTGGAGACATGCCCTTCATTGCTTCTTCGAAATGACCTTTACCAACCTCATTTGCTTTTATATCCTCTCGCAACGCAAGCATCGCAGCCTCTCTACAAAGCCCCTCGATATCTGCGCCTGAAAAACCTTCCGTTTTCTTTGCTAATGAATATAACAACTTGTCTTTATCTGACAAATCCTTGATATTTACCACAGATACCAACTCCTTTTTATCTAACTTGCCCAAATCCGGCTGAGATAATACCTCGTCTTTGGCTCCTCTTTTAATTATTTCTATCTTTTCATTTTTAAATTCTTCATCAATTTTCTTAGCTTCCTCTTTGGTTATAGTTAATGGCATCCCCTTAGTATGAATCTTAAATATCTCAACCCGAGACTTCATATCAGGCGCTGGGGTGAGAAGCAATCGGTCAAATCGTCCTGGCCGCAGCAAGGCAGGATCCAACATATCAGGTTTATTTGTTGCCCCGAGAACAACCACGCCCTCCATACTTTCAAGACCATCAATACTTGTTAAAATTTGATTGACAACACTCTCAGTTACATGCGAGCCAGCATACTGCCCTCGTCTTGGAGCAATAGAGTCAAGTTCATCAAGAAAAACAATAGTTGGAGCAACCTGTCTGGCCTTTTTAAACAATTCACGAATCGCTTTCTCACTCTCACCAACCCATTTACTAAGAACCTCAGGTCCTTTTATAGAGATAAAATTTGCCTTTGATTCATGAGCAACCGCCTTTGCAAGCAACGTCTTTCCCGTCCCAGGAGGGCCATAGAGCAAAATACCTCTCGGTGCCTCGATCCCCATTCTTTTAAATACTTCAGGCTGGGTGAGAGGCCACTCAACTGCCTCTCTGAGATTCTGTTTCACCTCCTCAAGCCCACCGATATCGTTCCAAGTAACTTTCGGAATCTCAATAAAAAACTCTCTAATTGCAGATGGTTCAATGCCACGATGTGCATTTTTAAAGTCATCCATCAAAACCTCCATCTTCTCCAACATCTCAACAGGGATCGGTTTTTCTAAATCAATTTCAGGCAAGTACCTTCTGAGCGCACTCATCGCAGCTTCTCGAGCAAGAGCGGCAAGATCAGCACCAACAAAACCATATGTTATATCTGCCATTTCATCGAGAACGGTTTCTTTGACGATTCTTTTTATAAACTCTTCAGGTTTTTCAGAAATTGAGACAAGCCTTTCATTTATCTGCTGCTCTGTCCCCAATTCAAGCTCAGCATCCTCCACATTATATGGTAATACGTTGACTATTTCATCAGTCAAAAGTTTCACTAATTTTTCAAAGAACTGATCTGGTAGTTCTCCCTTAAAACTGTTAAATATAACTGTTAAATAATCTCCAACCACGGCTCTCTTATCTTTATCCTTCGGACTTGATAGGTTCCTGAGCAGATCAGATACATGAATCTTTTTAATTCCTTGAATTATTATCTCACGAACGTTTCCTTTGTCTGTCTTTTGTCCAGGATAAAAATCATCTAAATTCGCGTTAATAGGCATGCCTCTTGTGTGAATCTGCAAAATCTCTTTTCTCCCCGCAGCATCAGGGACATCAATTCTGATTTCTCTATCAAATCTTCCGGGTCTACGTAGTGCGGGGTCAAGGAGATCTGGAATATTTGTTGCACCAATCACAATGACTTTCCCCCTGCCTTTTAACCCGTCCATAAGTGTGAGCAGCTGGGATACAACACGTCGTTCAACCTCTCCATGAACCTCACTTCGTTTTGGTGCTATTGCATCGATTTCATCTAAAAATATGATGGAAGGTGCATTTTTCTGTGCTTCATCGAACACTTTTCTCAGGTTTTCTTCACTTTGACCGTAAAATTTTGACATAATTTCAGGACCATTAATTGTATAAAAACTTGCTCCTGATTCGTTTGCTACCGCTTTTGCTATAAGTGTCTTTCCGGTTCCTGGTGGACCGTGAAGCAGTACCCCTTTTGGCGGGTCTATTCCAAGCCGATTGAAGACCTCGGGGTGTTTTAATGGGAGCTCTATCATTTCTCTAACTTTTGAAATCTCATTATGCAGCCCGCCGATGTCTTCATAGCTTACTCGTAGGCTTTCTTCTTCTGCGAGTTTTGCCGGTTCTTCTTTAACGCGAAGCACGGTTCGTTCGTTTATTGAAACAACCCCATGAGGGCTTGTATCAACGATGACAAACGGAAGTGCATTTCCAAAAAAAGCAATGCCCGGCACTGTGATTTCATCGCTTTTTGTTATCGGACGTCGCAGCAGATTTTTCCTGATGATTGCATCTATCCCCATTCCAAATTCAATGCGTTGCCCTTCAGGCATCAGAGGAGCCAAGACAACCTCTCTTGCTTCTTTTACCTCTGCTCGTCTGATTTTTACACGGTCACCCAGTCCTGTTCCTGCGTTTTTTCTTGTTAAGTTGTCGATGCGAATTATGCGTTTTCCTTCGTCTGATGGATGTGCCCGCCAAACAGAGGCTGCTGTTGTTTTTTCCCCTTCAATTTCTATAACGTCACCAATAGATAAATCAAGATCGATTCGGGTTTGATGATCAACACGGGCTCTTCCATATCCTACATCTTGTTGAAATGCTTCTGAGACCTTTAAGCCGACTTCTTGTATCATTACAACTCCCACCGATAGTGGTTCAGTTTTGGCAGAAGAAGAATCGTGTTATAAATTTTTCTACATGCTTTGCTGTATTAAAAAGACAAACAATAATTAAATAAACGTATTCTATATTTAGAAAACTATAATTTATTATATTTAAAGTACGAAAAGGAGGACATAGCATGAAAATGCAACTCAAATATTTTGTAGTACTCCTTTCAGTTGTATGCATAGTTCTCCTTTATTTCTTATCAACACTCTCTCAACCAATCATAATAGCGCTTCATGAAGTGCCAGACTACGAAGGAAAACAAGTAATTGTTGAAGGAACAGTAACAGAACATCATATTACAACATTCGGCGGGCACATCATCAACATAAAAGACATGGACAACCAAAGCAACTTTGAAGTAATCATATTTGTCGAAGAAAAAACAACCGTCGAGTACGGAGATAAAATCAAAGCTACTGGAAAAGTACAGAAGTACAATGACGAATGGGAAATTGTAGTAAATGATGCACGACTTGTAGAAATACTACAAAAATGGAGCAACATCACATTTCCGTTATGGCAACTGGCAGAAAACCCAAGCAAATATGCAGGCATCAACATAAATGTGACAGGAATGGTCGATAGAGATTACGATTCATATTTCTATCTGATTGATTCAGAAGAAAGACATTCTGTTGTCGTCTATTATGATTCTTCAAGATTTCATAATTTTACCCAAGGCGACAGAGTCTTTGTCAGAGGGCAATTTGTTTACGATGAAGAAACATTACGATTCACAATAAATGTAGAAGAAGAAAAACACCGTATTTCTGTAGTGGAGACAGAGTAGTTCATGCTAGATATCGCTCTTATTTTGGTGTTTTGTGTTCTCGGCGTTCTCATGGGCATTGCAACAGGTCTTTTGCCCGGTCTGCATGTAAATAATATCGCACTAATTTTACTCTCGCTTTCTGGAACGATTGTAGCGCTTTGCACACCTCTTTTTTCATACGGAATCTCAGAACAATTCATTTTTGTCCTGATATGTGGATTTATTATAGCCGTGTCAGTCTCTCACACGTTCCATGATTGCATACCGACCACTTTCATCCAGTAGTTCCGAAGGTAGATTTAAATCTTTCTAAATCGAACTAAAATTGATTTTTCAAGCAGAATTAATGACTTATTTTAACATCAAAACAGCACAAAAAATGAAAATACAAACCAAAATAGCTTTCAAAACCAAAAAACAGAGAATAGAAACCTACCCCACACTAAACAAAAACATGAATAAAAACCTGATACTGCATCTGCTAACCTCCTGAATCTGTATCAACGGTATAAAGCATCGTCCCGAACAACTTAGACGTAATCAAATGATCTTTTTCCACCTTACCAAATAAGGCAAGCCAAAGAAGAACATCTGCCAATATCCACAAATTATAGAGCAGGACTGCGAACATGAAATAAAACAACCTGATGTAATAATTCTTAGACGTCGTCTTTGGAAGATATGAATGTTTTTTAACTCTGTAGCTTGTTTCTACGCCCCATCTTTTTCCGTATATATCAAATAGTCTTTCAAGTAATGCTACATCGTTTGAATCATAGTTTTCATTAGTGGCAAACACCCGTTTGACTTTCTTACCATCCTTTAGTTCTTCCTCAAGGATTACCAGATTCAATTTTACATCTTTCAGAACAAAACCTGTGATCACCGAGGGGGCAGGAGTAACTTTTAGCAGCATCCGCACATTATAGTTTTTAATCCCAGGCATCAAGTATTTTAAATTGAATTGCTCGATTGCCCTGATTGCCTTTGAATCGAAGAACCCACGGTCAACAAAAACTTGTCTGATCTTTATCCGCTCAAGCGCATAACTAAGCAGTTTACGGATGAGTTTATCTTTATTTATGTTGTCCAACGCACTAACAGGCAAAGCAAGAAGCGTGAACCGTTTCCCAGCCTCCACGATGTTGATGGTGATGAACTTGTAGCATTTCGCCGTCCCACGATCTGGTTCCTTGCCGACTACCATAAAACTGGATTTATCACCATAAAAGTACCATTCCGTGAAATCGATAGCGACATTGTATCGTTTCCGTATATCAAACAGGTTATTTTTTCTTGCCATCTCCCAGACAATCTCAAAAAGAGTGGTAAACATCCTATGCATGTCTTTGTGATCAGGATAGTTCTTCAAATGGTACAATAATGTGTCAGCATCAGGACAACCCACAAAGGGTCTTAGTTCTTTATATGTTTTATTTCCGTTCTCTGCGAAATCCCTTGTCTGCCCCATATGTATAAGAAGATTTATGAAATCGTTTTTCTTGTATAGTGTGTTGTTCTTGAGATTCAGGCTGATGAATGGTGCAAATCTTTTTTTGAACAGCCTACAGATCTCTCTGGCTTTCTCATCCTTTTGATAATATCGGTTTCGTTCCTTGGTTTCTTTCTTTGGTTTCTCTGGTTCTAATGTTTTAACATCTAGTAGGATGCCGAATTTTTCTGAGATCTCCTCAATTCTAGCAGCTATGAAATCTAGTAATTCTTTTGTTTGTTCATCAAGTATATGATTTACAAAATAACCTATCTGTGTCCTGTCTGGTGTCTTCTCGAATCCGAGCTTGAATTTGATTGCTGGATTTCGCCTGAGATGTTTTGTCAGTTTGGTGTGGAACTTGATTCCTTTGAGTTTTTGGTATAAAATGAGTTTGAATAGTGATTCGTAGGAGAACTTTATTTTTCTATACGTCTTGTTTTTAAATAAAACAGAATCATATCTATTGAGGAAGTCAGCTATCCTGATATTTTTCTGTTTTTTGATTTTTTCAAATGTGTTATATATCTCCTTTTCGATGTGTGTTTTGGAGATATTTCGTTTGCTTCCTTGCATTCGTTTATTTCCTGCCAAGGGGGAGTTTACCGCTTCCCTTGGCTTACTCTTCTAGTATATTACTAATAAAGTATATACTTCAGGGGTATATAAACTTTACCTTTGAAATAATATACCTAAAATTTATATACCAGAAAATCATATACCAAATACGTATGGGCAGAGTCAAAATCACTGTCGATGGATACAAATGCGAACGATGCGACCACGAATGGATACCAAGAAACTGGGAGGAAAAACCGAGAGTATGCCCAAAATGTAAAAGCCCGTATTGGGACATTCCTAGAAAAAAACCTAAGAAATAAACCCGTTTCAAATCTCTCTCACGGGAGTATCACATAGCTTCAATTTTATATATGATTTTTCGAAATAAATCTGAATGTATCAAAATGTGATAGTTTCAAATAATGAAACGTTCAAATTATGAAACATTCAAAATTTGATACAGTCAAAATGTGAACGTTTAAAAAGGAGAAGTATATTTAACATTACAAATGTATAATAATATAAATAATAAAAATGACAAAAATAACACAAGATCTTCCAATATCTCAATAACTCATCCATATGGAAAATCCCAGGAGTTGAGTCGTATTATCGGTTTAGAGGGTACGATGAAGATATTATATTTAATAGAGGAAGAAGCAAGACGTTATAAAGATCTTGACATCACATTGGAGAAGTTATCACAGACATCATTGTCTAGAAGACTGAAAAGACTTCAAACACTTAATGTAATTAAGCAAAAGCCAATCAGATCCAAAAAACGTGATACTCATGAATATATTCTAACTCTTAGGGGGGAGAAACTGATGACTTTTTTCCAAGAGTATGAAAAGGAGATTACGTTGCCATCAGAACAACAAAAGATTACTGAAATTAATACAAACAGTAGCTAATGGAATCTAATGATACGTGTCTACACCTACTACATATATACGTTTCCCAAATAGCGGCTTTGCACAATAAACCTTGCTAATAGTTGTTTTGCACATTTAATAGGTAGATTGCACAATAATTATTTTGTCAATAAAAATC
>JAUWYM010000193.1 GCA_030615845.1 Thermoplasmatota archaeon
AACAGAAGCAGGAAAAAAATTGTACAAGAAAAACAATAAACATCCAGGTTCACTTGCAATAGCGATATCAGAAGGAATGGAAGAATCTCTGAATGATTCAAATGCCGCTTACAGTCTAGGTTCTGTACTTAATCATGTACTTATGCATCAGACAATTATTGGCCTTGAAACACAGAAGCAATTCGAGAAAATTGATATGTATCCAGATACATTGATTTCTTGTTTAGGCGGTGGAAGTAATTTCGGTGGTTTTGTACTTCCATTTGTCGGAGATGTCCTAACTAAAAATAAGAAAATACGTTTTATCGCAGCTCAAACTCAGTCATCACCAAACCTTCAAGGAGAATACAGGTATGATTTCGCTGATCATGCAGAAATAACCCCGCAACTAAAAATGTACACCTTAGGCCATAAAACAGAGTTTAAACCAATAATAGGAGATGGACTTAGATACCATGGTTGCTCGCCAATTCTCAGTTTATTGAGACGTCATGGATTCATCGACACGATAGCCTATCCAATTGATGAGAAATATGTTTTTGAAAAAGCAATGACATTTATGCGAACCGAAGGGTGGCTTCCTGCTCCAGAATCAGCATATAGTATAGCCTGCGCGATAGATGAGGCTTTAAGATGCAAGAGAACAGGGGAAGAAAAGGTGATTGCGTTTAATATCAGTGGACATGGGTTTCTAGATATCAATGGATATAAAGAAGTATTGGGAGTAAAATAAAAAACAATGACATACATTATAGGATTTTAAGATTAAACCAGTAGAAACTTCTAATACCAAAATGATATTCTGAATTTATATCTTCGGCGATGTAATGCTTAATAAAAAACTTGGAATAATTGATCTATCCAAAGAAAAAGTCAGTATTAAACAAACCCCTGATTCGTTAAAGAAGCTGTTTCTAGGCGGTAGAGGGCTTAATAATTACTATCTCTACAAGATGTTAAAACCTGGCATAGATCCATTCTCACCAGACAATGTTCTCATCTTTGGAACCGGTTTTCTAACTGGTACACTTGTTCCAAACTCCAGCCGTTTCAACGTTTCAGCGAAATCACCTGAGACTGGCTTTCTTGGAGATGCAAACTGTGGCGGTTACTTTGCTGCTGAACTCCGGTATGCAGGTTTTGACAGACTTATTATCCACGGTAAAGCGAAGAAACCTTGCTATCTCTATGTGACAGATAATACAATTGAAATCAAGGACGCAAAGGACTATTGGGGGATGGACACGACAGAAGTACAACAAACCTTGAAAAAGGATCTTGGACAGGTTGAAGCTGCGGTCTGTGGTGTAGCAGGTGAGAACCTTGTCCGATTTGCATGCGTAAGAACCGGGGTGAAAAATGCTGCAGGTCGTTGTGGTATTGGAGCAGTTATGGGTTCAAAGCAGTTAAAAGCAGTTGTAGCCAAAGGAAAACAAGGTATAGAAATTGCCCATCCTGAGGATATGCTTGAAACTGTTGAAGAGCTCAAAGAATACATCATGAACTCAAAGATATCATCCATTCTGGGTAGTGTAGGCACTCCACTTCTCTATGAAGTCAGTAATACATTAGGTGCTATCAGAACAAAAAACAGCCAGCTGAATGCTTGGTCAGAATCGTTAAATGCTGACGTCGTAGAAACTTTTGTAGATAAGATGATTGGTTGCTCTTCTTGTATCATCCACTGCCGTCATAGGAATAAACTTGGTGGAGAGGGTCCTGAGTATACAGCACTTGGCCTTCTAGGTGCAAACCTCGGTATAGAAGACACAGCTCATGTCATCGAACTAAATAACGTGTGCAATGAGCTTGGTTTAGATATATCCTCATCAGGGACTATTCTTGGTTGGACATTTGAACTATACGAGAAAGGAATAATTAACAAGGAAATGACAGGAGAGAAACTTTGCTTTGGTGATTTTGAGTTAGCAAAAAAGTTACTCTATCAAATATCCCGAAGAGAAGGTTTTGGAGACATTCTTGCAGAGAGCACAAGAAATGTTGAACGATTTGGAAAAACGTCAAAAGACATTCTAATTGCTGTCAAAGGACTGCCACAAAGCGATCCACACGATGTCAGGTACATCAAAGCATTCGCATTGGGTATAGCTACATCTTCAAGAGGTGCAGATCACCTTAGAAGCAGACCAACACTTGAAATATTCCTCAATCTACCTCAGGAAGTCCGGGATCGGATATATGGCAAAGGCGTACCTGGCGATCCAACATCTTACAAGGGAAAAGAAAAAACTGTGTACTTCTCAGACAACATCTTCGCTGCTATAGACAGTTTAGGTATATGTAAATTCATATGCCATGGCTTCAACAGTCCTCACTTCATAGATTATACATGGATGAAAAAACTCATCCACTGTGCATCAGGTTGGCAGTTCAAAGAAAAAGATATTCAAGAGATTGGAAAGAGGGTTATAGATATCGAAAGAATGTTTCTTAATCGTGAGGGAATTTCACGAAAAGACGATACACTTCCGAAGCGGTATTTTGATGATCCAATGCCTCTTAAAATAGCAAAAGGACATCATATCGATAGAAAAGAATTTG
>JAUWYM010000014.1 GCA_030615845.1 Thermoplasmatota archaeon
CTCGACCTGCGGAGTCAGCGATGGAAATGGGGAGAAGCAAAGGAATCAAGGTAGGTCTTCTCCGTCTTAAACTCGTCTGGCCTTTTCCAATCAAAGAGATACAAGAATTAGTAGGTCAGGTGGATAAGATAATAGTGCCTGAGATGAACCTCGGGCAGATAGTTCATCCTGTTCGGGAATATGTTGAGGGGCGCTGTGAAGTTGTCAGTGCGCCAAAGATTGGTGGCGAGATGCATCTCCCTATGGAACTTTATAAATATCTGGAGGGAAAATAAATGGTGGAGATTAAGACGGCTGAGGAGTTGAACAAAAAATACCTTCGTGAGGGTATGTGGCCTACTATATTCTGTAACGGGTGTGGTATCGGCGTGGTGTTGGAATACACCCTCTGGGCGATAGAGGAACTCGGATTGGACATGGATAAGGTTGTGTTTGCCTCTGGCATAGGTTGTTCTTCTCGTCTGCCAGGATATGTCAATGCTGATGGGCTCCATACCACGCATGGACGTGCAATCGCGTTTGCCACAGGTATAAAGGCAGCTAACCCTGATTTAAACGTTATTGTTTTCACTGGAGACGGTGACTGTGCGGGTATAGGTGGTAATCATTTCATTCATGCAGCTAGACGTAACATTGACATAACTGTGATAATGGTCAATAACTTCATCTATGGAATGACGGGTGGTCAGCTTGCGCCAACTGCTCCCTTGGGAAGCATAGCTACGACTGCTCCTTACGGAAATATCGAGCATCCATTTGACATATGTGAGCTTTCTATGGCACTTGGTGCTAATTATGTTGCACGATGGGGTGTTTCTCATCCGTATCAACCTATTAAATCAGTGAAAGAAGGTCTTCAAAAGAAGGGTTTTTCATTGTTAGAATTCCTTGCGCCATGTCCAGTCGCATATGGTAGACGTAATAAGTTAGGCGATATCAAAAAACACTGGGCTTGGTATGATAACAATACGATTCTCATCGAGGATTATGAAAAAATTATGAAATATGGGACTGAGGAAGAGAAAGCCCAGGTAAAAGATAAGATGCAAATCGGAGTTTTCCAGGATATCCAAAAATCCGGGTTTTTTGAGGAATACGAAAAACTTGTGGATAGATTAAAAGAGAAAGAAGCCAAGGCCAAGGAGGGGAAGAAATGAAAAAGGATGTAAGGATATGTGGTTTCGGTGGACAGGGAGTCATACTTGCTGGTTTTATCATTGGAAAAGCTGCATCTGTCTTTATGGACTATCATGCAGTACAGAGTCAGTCATATGGTCCTGAGGCTCGAGGTGGTGCCGCCCGATCAGAGATTATCATCTCCGATGAAAAAATTGGATACCCCAGACCATTGGGTGTTGATTGTCTCGTAGCAATGTCACAGGAATCATTTGACTCATACCGTGATGATATCAGGGATGATACCATTATCATTCTCGATCCAGATCTTGTTAAAAAGCATGATATTGGAAGACCGCTCTATAAGGTACATGCTCAAAAAATAGCTGAGGAGCTTGGTAACAAGATTGTAACAAACATAGTTATGGTTGGGGCTTTCACCAGTATTTTTGGTATGTTAAAACCAGATGCTGTGAAAGAATCAGTAATAGATAGCGTTCCCAAGAGATTTACAGAACTTAATATCAAAGCCTTTGAAAGAGGTTTAGAGGCAGGAAAGAATGCCGTTGAAGAGTTATAGTCAAAAAATATATCATGATGTTGGAATTCCATTACAGGATGATTATTTTTTAGATGAACCAGAAGAAATAGTTCAAAATAAATCAATGCCACAACTGGAAAGCGCAGTCCGTATTGTTGCTGAGAGGACAGAACGAGGGGAAAAACGTGTCATCCATGGGGATGTTCTCATTGTCGGAGCAGGTATATCTGGGATGCAGGCTGCTCTTGATATCGGTGATAAGGGATACAAGGTAGTGATAATTGATAAAACCTCGACGATTGGCGGGTCGATGGTGAAACTCGATAAAACGTTTCCAACTAATGACTGTTCTATTTGTACTGCTGCGCCGAAGATGGTTGAGCTCTCACGTCATCCTAATATTGAGCTTATTACCTATGCTGAGATAAGTTCCTTAGATGGTAAACCTGGTAATTTCACTGCAAACATTTGGCGGAAAAGCAAGTATGTCGACCCTGATAAATGCACAGGTTGTGATGACTGCGTTGAAGTCTGCCCTGTTGAAGTTGTAAATCCTTTTGATGAAAAGATTTCAATGCGTAAAGCGATTTATATTGAGTTCCCGCAGGCAGTTCCTATTGTCTACACAATAGATTATGAAAATTGTGTTGGCTGCGGCTCCTGTGACAGGGTTTGTGAGCCCGAGGCTATCTCGTTTCTTGAAAAATCAGAGGAAATAGAAGTACATGTTGGTAGTGTTATTGTTGCCACTGGATTTGAAGTGTTTGAGCCTACTGAGATGAGAAGAGAATACGGATATGGGAAATATGAGAATGTCATAACAGCGATGCAGGTTGAACGATTACTTTCTTCTTTTGGTCCTACGGAGGGAAAAGTTCTTCGTCTTTCAGACGGTAAAAAACCCAAGAGCATCGGTTGGATTCAATGTGTCGGGTCACGTAGCACTCAACTAGGTTTTCCGTATTGCTCACGTGTATGCTGTATGTACGCGACTAAGGAAGCATCTATTGTCAAGGAGGCAAACCCTGATATTGATATCACAATTTACTACATGGATATTCGGGCATATGGTAAGGATTTCCAGCAGTATTACGATCATGCCAAGGATCTAGGTGTGAAATACGTCAGAGGTAGACCCTCATCAGTGTATGAGAATCCAGATAAAAGTCTTACTATTAGATATAAAAACACGCTTACTGGAGAAGTGGAAGAAAACACTGCGGATCTGCTTGTGTTATCCACTGCGATAATACCTAATCAGGGTAATAAAAAGCTTGGTGAATTACTTGGTGTAGAAGTAGATGAAAACGGTTTTTTCAAACAACAATCACTTCTGACTGATCCAATACAGTCAACGAGAGACGGTGTTTTTCTCGCGGGATGCATTCAAGGTCCAAAGGATATTCCTGATAGTGTTTCCATGGCAAGTGGAGCAGCAGCAAAAGCTGTAGCTCCAATAAAAGATAGAGAGAAACATATAGGTAAGGAGTTTCCACCTGAGCAGGATGTTTCCTTTGAGAAACCCCGTATAGGGGTGTTCGTTTGTCATTGTGGAAAAAACATCGCTGGTTACCTTGATGTGGAAAAGTTAACAGAGGCAGCAAAGAAGCTGCCGAATGTTGAATATGCTGAACATATGATGTTCGCCTGCTCGGAGGATAGTTGTAAAAAAATCAGGGAAACGATTCAAGAAAAAGGATTGAATAGAATCATTGTTGCTGCATGTTCCCCTCGTACACATGGTGGTTTATTCCAAGATACTTTGCTAGAGGCAGGATTGAATAAATATCTTTTTGAAATGGCAAATATTAGAAATCAATGCTCTTGGGTACATTCACATGATTGGGATGCTGCAACAGAGAAAGCAACAGCTCTTGTAAGATCATCTGTAGCAAAAGCAAGGTATCTTCAAGCACTTACTGAAGAAGAGTTTTCAGTTTATCCATGTACTCTTATCATCGGTGGTGGTGTTACTGGGATGAAAGCCGCACTTGCACTTGCAGATATGGGTATCAAATCAATCATAGTTGAAAAAGAACCAAAACTTGGTGGCAGACTTAGACATCTTCATTCCATGTTTCCATCTGATATTAAAACTGAGGAGATTATCGACCCATTGATTAAAAAGATCAATAAAAATAAGTTGATCACTGTAATGACAAATTCAGTACTCGATAATTTAGAGGGCTTTATAGGAAATTACAAAGGGAAGGTAAAACAAAAAGGTAAGGAAAAAGAAATTGAGTTTGGTACTATTATTGTTGCTACGGGTTTCCGCGAGATCGATCTGAAAGGTAGATATCAGTATGGGAAAAACAAGAATATTTTATCTCAAACAGAACTTGAAACAGAACTAAAAAATAACAGTCTTAAAGAACCTAAAAATGTGGTTTTCATAAACTGCGCTGGCGCTATGGATGAAGAACGACCATACTGTTGCAGAGTCGGTTGCGGAGTATCCATAAAGAATGCGAAGCTTGTGAGTCAAAAGTTCCCAAAATCTAAGAGTTATATTCTCTATAGAGATATGAGGGTTTTTGGAAAAGAAGAAGAGGAATACTATTCTGATGTTTTAACGAATCATCATGTAACAACGATTCGTTATGCTGCTGAGAAAAAACCGGAGATAATTCTAGATAAGGACAGACCTGGAGATGGATCTGTTACTGTTAAGGTTTATGATGACATCTTAAATGAAGAGATAACAATTCAGGCTGACCTTTTGGTATTAACAATTAATACTGAAGGGGAGGTCATGACTGAGAAACTAAAAAACATGCTGAAAGTCCCTGCAGATGCTGCTGGTTTCTATATAGAGACCCATGCGAAAATTAAGCCTTTAGATTTTTCAACATCAGGTGTGTATCTGTGTGGTGCTGCACATTACCCCAAGAATCTGGTTGATTCAATCGCACAAGCTGAAGGTGCTGCCTCACGTGCTTCAATACCTATTTCACAGGAACGAATGAAAGGTGAAGGTATTGTTGCAGAGGTAAACGAGTATCTCTGTCGAGGTTGTGGAATTTGTGAATCTGCCTGTGCATATTCTGCTATTGAAATGAAACCTCATCCGAAAGATCCCAGTCGTTTTGTCGCAGAAGTAAATAGGGCTCTTTGTAAGGGTTGTGGTTCATGTGCAGCTGCATGTCTATCAAGTGCTATTGAGCAGAAAGGATACGATAGCAAGCAGATCAATGTAATGATCGCTGCTCTCCTTGAAAAAGAGGTGGCTGCATGAAAAAACAACTACTGAAAAGCAAGGAGATCGACGCCATCAAATTTAAAAAAGGAGAACTCGTGGCAGAGGTAGAGGAGCTTTGTGGGGAGAATCTGTTTGGGTGTTACCAATGTGGGACATGTTCTGCAGGATGTCCGTTTATTGAAGACATGGATCTAGGTCCAGATGAAGTAATTCGATATGTAGTTTTAGATAGAAATGAGGTGTTGAATTCAAAGACAATTTGGATATGCGCGTCATGTTATACGTGTGCAGAACGTTGTCCTCGTGATTTAAACATTACAAAAATTATGGAGGCGTTACGTCAGATAGTTCTACGGAAAAAAATTGATCATACTAAACTTGTGAAAATTTCAAAAAAAGAGAGGGAGTCAATACCTCAATTAGCGTTTGTAAGTTTATTTAGAAAAAATATAGGTTAAGATATATAAAAATGTATATGAATATGTATGAGAGTAGATAGGTAATATCATGAAGCTGTTATACTACCCTGGATGTACACTCAAAACCTCAGCGAAAAACCTTGAGAAATCAGCATTTGCAATAATGGAAGCCTTAGGTCATGAAATGGTTGAGATGAAAGACTGGACTTGTTGTGGAGTAGTTGCATCTCTCACAGATGATGATCTTATGCATCATCTCGCACCATTACGAAATTTGATACATGTGGAAGATGAAGGGGAAGACAGGGTTGCGACTCTCTGCGACATGTGTTGTAATACCCTCAAACAAACCAACCTGCGAGTGAAAGAAAAACCTGATGATTTAGAAACACTCAACCTGTTTATGGATCGTGAGAATGATTACAAAGGAACCGTGAAGGTGATTCATTTTCTCGAGTTTCTCAGAGATGAAGTAGGGTTTGATGTTCTTAAAAAAATGGTGAAAAACCCATTGAAAGGTATGAAGATTATGCCCTACTATGGATGTATGTTGCTTCGCCCTAGAGACGTTAGTATAGATGATGCAGAAGAACCAACGATACTGAAAGAACTTCTCACTGCACTTGGTGCAGAAGTCGTTGATAATCCCTTCAAAATTGAATGCTGCGGATCATATCATACTATAGAGGAAAAAAATCTGGTTTCTAACAGGGCGTATAGGATTACGAAATTTGCAGTAGACAGAGGAAGTGACGCTATAGTGCTTTCATGTCCACTTTGCCGATTTAACCTTGATGTCAGAGGAAAAGAAGCTGAAAAAATATACAACAATTATAAACAAGTTCCTGTTTACTACTACACTCAGCTTATAGCTGTTGCACTGGGTTTGGATCCTAAATGTTGCGGGTTCGATGATCACGCTGTAGATCCAATCCTATTGTTAAAGAAGAAGGGGGTCTTTGAAAAATAGAATGATTAAAATTTAAATGAAAATGGTGATTGTATGAGTAAAGAGAAAAAAGGAAAGAAAGAAGAAGCCGGGAAAAACAAAAAACTTCAACTTGCGTTTTATTGGGCTGCAAGTTGTGGTGGATGCGAAATAGCAGTTCTAGATATTGATGAAAAAATCCTAGATGTAGTGGCAGTTGCAGATATACTGTTTTGGCCAGTTGCAATGGATTTCAAATACAAAGATGTTGAAGCAATGAAGGATAACCATATTGACGTCTGCTTTTTTAATGGAGCTATTCGAACATCTGAGCAAGAATACATGGCAAATCTGTTACGGAAGAAATCAAAGGTGCTTGTAGCGTTTGGTGCCTGTGCATGTAATGGTGGTATCCCTGGTTTGGCGAACATTGCTAACAGAGCAGAAGTGTTTAACGTAGCGTATCTAGATAATCCTTCTACTGATAACCCAAAGAAGATTACTCCTAAAACCTCTGTTAAGGTTAAGGAGGGTACTCTTACACTTCCTGAGTTTTATGATACCGTGAAAACCCTTGATCAAACAGTTGATGTCGATTATTATTTACCAGGATGTCCTCCAACACCCGATCTTATCATGACTGCTGTGGGGGCTATTGTTGAAAACAAGCTACCACCCAAAGGCTCGGTTATTGGTCCATTGAAATCAGTGTGTGATGAGTGCCGTTTTGAAAAAACAGAGAAGAAGATTAAGGAGATAAAACGAATCTATGAAGTTGACAAACTTGAAGACAAGTGTCTCCTTGAACAAGGCATAATATGTATGGGACCTGCTACGCGTGGAGGATGTGAGGCGCGATGTTTGGATGCTAACATGCCATGTACTGGTTGCGGCGGTCCTACGCCGAATTCCCTCGATCAGGGTGCAAAAATGATTTCTGCACTTGCCTCTATCATTGGTATTGAAGGAGAGGAAAAAATGAGCGATGAAGAAGTTGAAGAATTAATAAATCAGGTTGTAGACCCAGTTGGAACCTTTTACAAATACGGGCTACCAGCTGCTCTAATAAACAGGAAGGTGATGAAATGAAAACAATAACAATTGACCCTATTACACGACTTGAAGGACATGGGAAGATTAGTATATTCCTCGACTCAAAAGGCGATGTTGAAAATGCATATCTTCAAATCCCTGAATTGAGAGGTTTCGAACGTTTCGCGCAGGGACGAAGGGCGGAGGATATGCCTCAGATTACATCACGTATCTGTGGTGTCTGTCCTGTAGCACATCATTTTGCCGCAACAAAAGCACTTGATGATGCGTTCAATGTTGATCCGCCACCTGCTGCAAAAAAACTCAGGGAACTAATGTACTGTGGATATTACATCTATGACCACATTCTTCATTTCTATTATCTTGGTGGACCTGATTTTGTCGTTGGCCCTGATGCACCAGCGGCTAAACGTAATGTGCTTGGCGTTATTGAAAAAGCAGGCCTTGAGGTCGGTAAAGAAGTCATTAAACATCGAGCATATGGCCAGAAAATCACTGGCATACTTGGTGGGAAAGCAACACATCCAGTATGTGGATTGCCTGGTGGCGTATCAAAAGGACTTAATAAAGATGAGGTAAAAGAAATTGAAACAATGGGTAAATCCTGTGTAGAATTTGCAAAATTTTCATTAAAACTTTTTGATGATATAGTATTGAAGAACAAGGATTACCTTGATTTGATTCTTAGTGACGCATATACTCTAGCAACATATAATATGGGTTTAGTTGACAAAAACAACAAAGTAAATTTCTATGATGGAAAAATACGGGTAACTGATCAAAAAGGAAAGGAGCATGTAAAATTTGATGTAAAAGACTACTACAAAATCATTGCCGAACACGTTGAAGAATGGAGCTATATCAAGTTTACCTATCTGAAAGATATTGGATGGAAAGGCTTTAAAGATGGCAAAGATAGTGGAATCTACCGTGTTGGACCGCTCGGACGTTTGAATGCTGCAGAGGGTATGGCTACGCCACTTGCAGATAAAGAATACAAACGGTTTTATGAAACACTGGGTGGCAAAGCAGTTAACACTACACTTGCTTTCCATTGGGCACGGCTAATAGAACTCCTTTATGCAACAGAACGAGTAATGGAGCTCATAAAAGATCCTGAAATTACTTCAACAAAAATCAGAAACCCTGTTGGTGAACCCGGTGAGGGATTCGGTGTAACTGAAGCAGCTCGTGGAACACTTATTCATCATTACAAGCTTGATAAAAATGGGCTTATCGATAAAGCTAATCTTATTGTTGCAACGACAAATAATGCGGGAGCTATCAACATGTCAGTAAGAGATGCAGCAAAAGGGATTATAAAAAAAGGAAAAGTCAATGATGGATTGCTGAACATGGTAGAGATGGCATTTAGGGCATATGATCCATGTTTCGCTTGTGCAACACATACCCTACCGGGTGGCATGCCCCTAGAAGTAAACATATATGATCATAACAGGAAACTGTACAAAACTTTGAGACAAAACTAGAGGAAAACAAAAAATGAAAACCGTAGTCCTAGGAGTTGGGAACCCGATTCTATCTGATGATGGAGTTGGAATACACGTTGTAAACCAACTAAAACAACATATAAATAATCCAAACATCACAATCGATGAAGCCCTCACAGGAGGTATGAATCTACTAGATCTGCTCTTAGGCTATGACAAAGCAATAATAATTGATGCGATCAAGACGACAGATAATGGAGAAGAGGGAGAGGTGAAAAGAATCCCTCTAGGCAGTTTCTCTACTATGCACTCATGTAATCCACATGATGTGTCACTAACTGAGGCTATTCAAATGGCAGAAAAACTTGGGGAAACAAGGATTCCCAAAGAAATCATCATTATTGGAATAATGATGAAAAAACTGCCATGTGAATTTGGAGAAAAATTAAGTGAAAAGATTGCTGCGGCTGTGCCAAAAGCCGTTGAGATAGCTCTTAATGAAATTAAAAAAGATATGAACAACTAAATTTGAGGTGAAGAAATGGTAAAAGAATTTGAACCAAATATTATAGGTTTCTTATGTAACTGGTGCTCCTACGCTGGAGCAGACCTTGCAGGAACAAGCAGGATAAAGTATCCACCGAACATAAAATCAATCCGCGTAATGTGTTCGGGAAGAGTTGACACAGTGTTTATTCTAGAAGCATTGAAGAAAGGTGCAGACGGTGTTCTTATTGCTGGCTGTCATCCTGGAGACTGTCATTATCAATCTG
>JAUWYM010000111.1 GCA_030615845.1 Thermoplasmatota archaeon
CAAAAGATTTATATATTAACATGTGTTAATATTTTATAAAAAATATGATAGAGGGATAAAATGAAGAAAAATATAGTAATTATTTGTATAGGTATGCTGTTAACAATTCCTTTGTTATCAGCAACAGTACTCGCAAACGAACCTCCTTCGATTCCAGAGATCGACGGCGAAACAAGCGGAACAGCTGGTGTGGAATATGAATACACATTTGTTTCAACTGACCCAGATGGTGACGATATATTTTACATGGTTAGTTGGGGTTGTTGTGGAAGCGGAGATTTTCACACCTATGGACCTTACGAATCCGGAGAGGAAGCAATAATTAGTCATTCATACCATGAAGAAGGAGAATATACAATTCAAGCATATGCAAAAGATCCAGATGGCGCTGAAAGTGATATTGCAACACTTGAAGTAACTATGCCAGTTAGGTACAATATGATTAGATCAATGTTTCTGAACTTCTTAGATCAACACCCAAGAATGTTTCCAATACTCAGAAATTTTCTAGGTCTGTAAAAAGAATTCTAGAACATTTTTTTTATCTCTACTTTTTAAATTTCGTTAATATTTGATTGTGTTTTTTACATAATTCGCCATCTATTTGGGCACATAAAACTTCCTCTTGCCAATGGCTATTGTAAAGCCTGCAGTTTTTCTCTTCGCAAAAAGGATCATTGGATAAATGATAGAAAACTGATTGCATGACATATCCCTTCATTACTTCAGTCAATCTAGGATCATCATAATCAATGAATCTCCCATAAAATTCTTCTTTAAATACTTCAGGCGGTATCTCCAACGTTGAATATTTTTGTTTAAGATAATAATATTCTTTTGGTTTCGCAGGTGCTTCCACAATACCAGATGTAGAAATGAGAGAAGGATATCCACAGATTATTACTCTTGCATGATACCTACCATCATTTTCTTCAAATGTGCCAAATAACCGGTTGGTAAACACGATATGTAGGTTATTGAAATCCAATTCTTCCTCAGGTATTAAACCAAGAAATACTTGATCAAGTTTAATGCCCTCATATAAGATTCCTGTTAGTTTTCTTTCAGGGTTTTCTATCAATTGTTTCTCAAATCTAATTTCTCCAAATAATGGTTTAAAATCATCTTCCGATTTATTGAAATTTCGTATCTTACATTGCGCAATCTTTTCTGCAAATTCTTCTAACTCTTTTGGATCTATATGAAAAGTGATAAACTCTTTTCGTATCTTGACGTTGACTTGTCCAAGTTGAGTTATTAAATACTTCTTAATTTCATCTAGAATAAGGTTTTTTGATGAAGGATCATCATAAAGAAAAATTGTATTTGGGAGATTATTATTTCCCTTTGAGCATTTCATATGCTGCCTTGCCGCCTTTTCTACCTGAAAGTAACATCGCACCAAATGTTGGCCCCATTCTCGGAAGTCCATAGGTTGTTGACACTGCCATACCAATTGCAATCAATCCTGGATGCACCTCACCAGTGTGTTCAACCACTAAATCTTCTGATTTCTCGACCCACATACCTCCAAAACCAGGTGTTTTAATAGCTCCTCGCTCCTCAAGTTTTTTCACAACAACAGCATCATGACCCGTTGCATCAATTATCACTTTTGCTTCAAGTGCCACTGGATCAACACAGGTAATTTCTCGAGGGAGTGCAGAAACAGGTGTCCAATTAACAACAACTCCTCCAACTCTGTTTTTCTCTCTAAATACAATGTCATCAAACCGGGTCATATTTAGTATTTTTGCACCTGCATCACACGTTGCCGCAATGAGTTTTGAGCAAACATGAGGCCCACTTGTGACATAGAGGTTTTTTGTAAATTCCTTATAGGGGACATGTAGCTCATCTAGGATTTTTTGCCCTGGCGCCCTCACGGTGATGGTATTCATAAGATATCCTCCAACCCAGAATCCTCCGCCAAGATAGTTATTTCTTTCAATGATGAGAACTTTTACTTTTTTATTTGCTAGTTCTTTAGCAGCCATAAGTCCACTTGGTCCACCACCAATTATTATGACATCGGTTTTTGTATATTTTTTTAGATCTTCAGCAAATTCACTGACTATTGCATTTGTAATTTGACTTTCAGTCGCAGACGCAAACATACTTTTTTCCTCCCAATACTAAATTAACAATTGTTAAACGGGTATATGCTGAATATTTATAGCATTTACGGAAAAAATAACCAGGAATAATCCATATGTAACTACTGATAACTCGACTCTATAAAACCAAGATCAAATCAAATTATTAAAGATTCGTATAAGATTTTAAGCAAACATATATCTTTTCTCTTCCAAATCAGAGATTTTTATAACAACATCGTCTCCATCGATTTCTCTAGGTAAATAACTCGGCCAGCAACCGCCACCACGATTTTCAGTGCCAAGACCTGAAACTGCATATTCATTACCGCAATTGATACAATGCATAACATCACCAATATGCGTGTATCCTTTTTTAGAACCGTAACAAACATCACAAGCATCAAAAGCAACACGAATTTCTCCATCTGCGCCTTTCACAGCAAAATATTTGACCGTCACACTACCTGTATCATATTCGTAGAATTTGGCAGTGCTTCCAATTTCTGATGCTAGTATTCTAACCTCAGTTTGACTTTGCTGTGGTGGTGGTTCAGTATCTGTATCTTTTGTAACATTATTATTTCCACTCATAGATACTGCCACTAAAACCACTATACTTATTACAGCTATCAACATCACTGATGCTATCATTGTAGTTCTCGCCTTTTTTTTCCTACGCTCAAGTTCTAATTTTCTTCTTTCAGCTCTCTTTAATTCTTTCTTTCTTTTTTTACTCATATTTTCACCTTTTTAACAATTTGAGTCTTCACTAATTTTCCCATCAATTAATTTGATAAGTCTATCTCCTAATCTTCCAATAGTTGGATTATGTGTAACTAAAATAATTGTATGACCATCCTTACGCAATTCTTTAATGAGATTAAGTACAATATCACCGTTTTTCTGATCTAAATTTCCAGTAGGCTCATCAGCCAACAAAATACTTGGTTCATTAATTAATGCCCTTGCAATGCATACCCGTTGCTGCTCTCCACCTGATAAATGCGCTGGAACATGAGTCAATCTATGCCCCAATCCCACTCTTTTCAACGCATCAACTGCTTCACTTTCATCTACAACACTATGATAGTATTGAGCCATCATAACATTTTCAAGTGCAGTCAGATAAGGCACAAGATGATACTGCTGGAAAATCAACCCAATATTCTCCCTTCGAAATTTTGTAAGCTGATTGCGATTCAACTTCGTAATTTCTGTACCATTAATATGGATTGTTCCTTCAGACGGTGAATCCAAACACCCGATAAGATTTAATAGCGTTGTTTTTCCTGAGCCTGATGGCCCCATAATTGAAGTCCATGCCCCTTTCATCATTGAAACATTTAAATTATTAATAGGTCGTGTATCTTTGTCATATAATTTGGTTAGGCCTTTCAATCTAATTATTTCATTTACCATATTTCTATTCACCTCTTAATACAATTGCAGGTTCTATCTTAGTAGCTCTTCTAACAGGTAGAGCACTTGCAAGAAGAGAAATACCAATAGAAATTCCCATTGCTATAGGTATGATCTCCAAACGGGGGGTAATTGACGTATTAAATACACTTAAACCAATAAATTGAGCAAGAACAATACCAATAATATATCCAAGAATACCACCAATGCCACCGATTATCGCAGCTTCTGAGAGAAATAGAGAAACAATTCTTTTATCTTCAGCGCCAACACTTTTCATTAGTCCAATCTCTTTTTGCCGTTCAATAACAGAAGTAGTCATCGTAGTCATTACTCCAAGTGCAGATGCTAGTAAAGCAACAATTGTGACAAGAAACATCATATCTTCAATCTTACCGAGAATGCTCATTTCTGCACTAACAAGTTGTTTTACCGTTCTTGCCTCAGCATATGGCAACTGTTCTTCAATTTCAGCTGCAAACGTATCAACAGGACATGCATTACATAATGCTGAAACTTGTATCATATGTATTTTATTTTCTCGATTAGTTAGATCTTGTGCTACTTGTAGATTTACAAAAATTTGGCTGTCCTCATTTCCATCTGTTTCTATAATACCAGCAACAGTTAGATTATATACTGTAACATTTGTCAAATCTTCAATGTTTTCATTGTATCTAATTGAAAAGATATCACCGATAGCCAGGTTTAATATCTCTGCGACATTTATTCCAACCATACAACTTTTTGTATCATTTTGATCTTCAATCCAATTCCCATCTATTTCCCACCAAGGACTGACTTGCTTA
>JAUWYM010000026.1 GCA_030615845.1 Thermoplasmatota archaeon
CAAAGAAATATATAATTAGTATATATAGGATCATTTGCTTTGAAGCCTAATATGGATATATCTTTTGGATCTACTTAGAATACCATATGGAATTGTTGTAAACTATATTTTATGGTTCTTCCAATAGTGTTTCTTTCATAAACTCCTTTGATTATGTTTTGTTCTTCGAGTTTTTTTAGATATTTGGAGGTTGCTGGTTTGCTAATTCCTATTTCTGCTGAGATTTCTGGTAATGTTTTATCGTTTTTAATTAATAGTTCTATGATTTGCTTTTCGTATTTATTTAGCAGTTCCATATTACCAACATATTAACTTATTAACTAATTAGTTAATAAGCTTTTTGGTTAGAAATGTCAAAATGTAAACCTGCTAGGTATTGCTCCAACATCTAATCAAAATATATGATGAGATTTACTTCTTTTTAACTAGGAGAGATTGGACAATAATTGTAACTATTGAAATCAGTACCAATCCAGCACCAATTAAAGTTACGTATCTTCCAGAAAATTCGCTACCAAGCATCAACCCAAGCCCAATTCCCCCAATAATACCTATTATAAGACCTATTTTTCCAATATCATTCATAGAAAAATAATAACTAATTAATCCTTAAAAACTTAATCATACCCCCATATGTTTTCTATAAACATTTACTTATCTAACAACTCTCTTTTGAGTCAAAAAAATACCCTCGTGCTTCACCTATTGTAAAAAGAGAACCAGATACGCAAACTAGATCCTTTAAAGTAGCAATTGACTCCGCATATTGTATTGATTCAGGTATAGAATCAAACACAATCACATCTTTTTTATAACCTTGTTTTTCTATTTTTTCTTTAATATCTTTTGGATTGCAAGCACGAATACTATTTGACTTAGTGACAATAACAGTATCTGAAAGAGGAATAATTTCAGAAAGCATATTCTCTATATTTTTATCTTCAAGTATTCCTAAAACCAAAATGAGTCTATCATATGTAAAATCCTTTTTCAGAGACTGTGAAAGCATCTTCATACCAGCAGGATTATGAGCACCATCCAGAAGAATCATTGGTTTTTCAGAAACGATCTCCATACGACCAGGATTAAAAGCTTCAGAAATGCCTTTCTCAATACAATCATTTGAAAGATATAGTCCCTTTGATTGAAGCTGTTCAATTGTTGCAATAGCAAGTGAAATATTTTCGCCTTGATATTCACCCAATAGAGATGTTTTTACAATATATTCACAAAATACGCCTTGAACTGCAAACGTTTGATTTCTTAGGCTATGAGACATGCGTTTCCAGCTGTTGCAATCAACATATATCATGTGAGCGTTCTTTTCCTTAGCAACATTTTCAATTACAAATTTTGCATCACCCTTTGCAGCAGTCACAACAGAAATATTTTCTTTAATAACGCCTGCCTTTTCAAACGCAATAGATTTTACATCTCCTCCTAGCTGTTTTGAATGTTCTATAGATATATTTGTAATAACAGAAACTTCGGGTATAATCACATTTGTTGCATCAAATCTCCCACCAAGTCCCACCTCAATGACTGCATAATCAACATCTGAATTTGAAAAATGCAAAAAAGCCATTGCGGTAACAATTTCAAAAAAAGTTGGTGAATCATCATTTCCAATCATTTCATCAACAACAGGTTTAATCTCTCCAATAAGTGCAGCTATGTCTCTTTTGGAGATTTCTATTCCATTAATTGAAATACGCTCTGAAAATCTTTGAAGATGAGGCGATATGTAAACACCAACAGTATATCCTGCATTTTGAAGAATAGATTCAAGATATTTACAAACAGATCCTTTGCCATTTGTCCCAGTCACATGAATTGTTTTAATAGCATTTTGTGGATCTTTAAGTTGTTTCATCAGATAAATAACTCTATTCAAACCTAATTTAGAACCATATTTTTTAAAACTATAAAGCCAATCAATGGACTCTTCAAAATTCATGTTTACTAATATCCTTCCGAATAAAGCACACCTTTTACTAATTCATATTTTTCAGTCCAAGAATCTCCAGGTAAAATCTTAACTTTTCTGTTTACAATTTTTAACCTATTTTCTGCAAAAAGCTGAATGGTTCTTGGAAGTACTTGATGTTCAACTTCAAGTATGCGAGCAGCAAGAGCAGCTCTATTATCACCTGGACGTACTTTTACTGCCGCCTGCAAAATAATGGGGCCGTGATCCATCTCTTCATCCATAAAATGTGTTGTGCAGCCAGAAATTTTTACACCATACTCAAGGGCATCTCCTTGACCATTTGTTCCCTTAAATGAAGGAAGAAGCGCTGGATGGATATTGATAAGTTTACCATACCATTTTCTTACAAATGATGGTGAAAGAACACGCATATACCCTGCGCCAACAACAAGTTCTACAGCATTCTCCGTAAGAACAGTATTGATTTCTTTTTCATGGTCAATTCTATCTTTTCCTTTTGGGTCAACAAAGTATGTTTTTATGTTATGTCTTTTTGCTCTTTTTAAGGAAAATGCATCTTTTTTATCAGAGATAACGACAACAACTTCTGCATCAATCATGCCTTTCTCTGAAGCATCGATAATACTCTGCAGATCTGTCCCCCCGCCAGATGCTAAAATACCAACTCGTAGTTTTTTAACCATACTTATTCACAATATAGTCATGTATTCTCTTCTTTAAAAACTTCCTTTATATCATCTAATGGGGCATCGGTTTTAAAACCAGTAGAACTGAAATGAGTTCTCACAACGGTATGTCCTTTCTGTTGTAGTTTTTCAAAGACGGTCTCCATCTTAGGGGAAGCCATCTTAAGATACGATGCCAAACCATCTGTTGTATAAAAAAACGGTGGAGCATCTACCTCTTCTTCCAAAAGAGAGAGAAGCTTCCAAAGAGAGTTTTTTGTATTCAACTCTTTTTCAAATAAAAGCGTTCTAATCTCCTCAAGTGCAGGTTTCTTATGTAAGTTTCCAAGCCAGAGAGGACCTACTTGACATTCATCATTATTTGAAGAAAGCGCAATTTCTTTTGAGTTAATAAGAGAAAACTTCTCAATTGATTTATTAGCATAGCTCTTTCCACGTCTAATCTTTACATATACTCTAAAATAATGATCAGTATAATAACTTAGTATTGGTTCAATACCTTTATCATATTTTGCAGCTTCTCTACAGATAAAACCAAGCAATATCCGAAGGCCTAACTCATGCATCATGTATGAATGAAACGGTTGCGCGCAATACCTCCGAGCACACACCTTTGGATACACGCCACATAATGCTGCAGTATCTGTTGCAGTACATGCAATAATTCCATTATTGTATATACTTCTCACCGCAGAATCAATAAAATATACAGGCGATCCAAATGGATCAATGTCGATATAATCATACTTATTCTCGGAGAGTAAAACATTTAAATTTTGATTACAGGCAATAGCATTTTTTAGTTTACTTCGCTCAATATTTCTTTTTATCAACAAAAACGCTTGATCATTCCAGTCGTTAATACTGACAACAAAATCATCATCAAGTTCATTTGCAAATCTTATTCCTCTAACTCCTGAAGCAGCAAGTCCATCCAAAAAATGTAAATCCTTCTTACAGCTATTAATAAGCCATTGAGCTACAATAATAGATAAATCTCGGTTTAACTCCATGGAGGGATTGTAAAACGGTTCTTCATCTTTTGAACCAGGTCCCTTTTTAGAAGCTTTATTTTTAAAAACTAAGATTTCAGTGTTTCCCTCTTTTATAATCTCGGTTTTTTGTGTTTTCATAGTTAAAATAATGGAGGTAATTTTTCTGCCATAATCTTTTCGATCTTATAGGGAAGTAAATTCCTATTTACTGCAGTCACTTCAAGAATTCGTATATCATCGCGTCTTCTAATGTCTTGTAATAAAGGCGTCCGTGACTTCTTATGTAAGGTAACTATTATCGGTTTATCTGAATCTAACGCATCAGCAACAACTTCGCAGAATTTTTCAGAAAGCATCTCCATTTTTCCAATCTCATCGATTATAATGATATCAACATCTTCATCGTTGATTGCTTTCTCAATAGCCGGAACTCCGATCTCCTCTAAAACATCTAAGTCAACACCATAGTTTCCGACTTTATCTTTGGTATCAAAATCAATATGTGCAAAAACTTTTTTTTCTTTTGTCTGCCAATCTGCTACATAAAAACCGACGCGTTTTTTCTTTACAATGACCGGCTCAGTGATCATCCCTTCAAGCACATATCCGCTCTTTTCAATTTTTTCAATGATTTTTAGGAGGGTTTGTGTCTTTCCAACGCTAGGCATCCCAGTGATACCGATCTTTGGTATATCATCCATATTAGCAGTAGGTAATGCAATTTTTGTTTAGAAATGTTTGGATTACAATATTTATTGGAAATTTTGGGTTAAGATGGCATACATTGCTCCATGAAAAAAGTATTTTCTTTAGATAAAACAATTTTTTACTCCCAAAAACATTTATAATGTAGAGAGTATAATTATTATTTGTAATATATAATGAGTAAAAAGTCAGTGTTTATCAAAATGTTAGTACTGTTCGTACTGTTAAATTTCACACTACATCCTGTTATAGGCAGTACTTTTGAAAAGAAAACAGGAGAAAATACTTACTCAATGGAAGCTGTTGAAGATGGTTCTCCTGGAGAAATCATTGATATATCGTTTTCGAATTCATATCCAACGTTAGGAGAACCAATTGAAATAATAGTTACGGTAAAAGGAAATCCGGCAGGAAGGCGATTTGATGAAATAATAGAGGTTTCTGATGAGTATGAAGGATTGATTGTTAAATCCTCGGAGGCTGAATGGAAATCAGGATATGTAACACTTGCTCAAGTAGAAATCAAAATTGGAAGATTGCCAAGGTATACGAAAAAAATACATTGGTATCCTGTCGTTGTTGGCAATCACACATTAAAATTTAAGGCGGGATCATTTCCAGTGAAAATAAAAAATGTCAGTGTCGGATTTGATACAGAAAACATCATATTTCCATCGCTTGGTTGCCCGAGCATTATTAATAAAAACAAAACTGAGGCACTGGCAATAGTTGTTTCTGAAGAAAGACATATTTCAGAGGATTTTCTTGAGATTTCTCATGCTGAACTCAAAAAAATAGACAGCCCCTCCACATACATATTAGATAATCAAAGCATTCAATTCAGTACATGGATCTATACCAGCGAAGATACTGTGGAAGATGAACTCATTGTAAGCTATAATATTAGTAGTATCCCTTGTGGGTTTTACAATATCACAAGTATAACAGCAAAAAATAGGTATACGTGGCCTCATGCAGTAAAGATAATTGATGAAGAACCAGATGAATTCAGCTTTGTTCAGTTAACAGATATCCACATAGGAAAAGTCTATAATTTGATAAATGAAAAAGAAAACTTAGCAAATGTCATTTGTTACATTAATGAAGAAATTAAACCTGATTTTATAGTGATATCTGGCGATCTTGTGGATTGGTACAACGATTGTAGTAAACAAAATTTCTTTGAAAAACTACAAGAGGCTATCATAATGTGTAATTCCCCAGTATTCACAGTACCAGGAAATCATGATCGATATGAACATAGACTACTTCTCCTTTATAATCCGTTTTACGATCTCTCAAATTATCATTTGTATATAAATCCATTAAATGACTATGCATTTGAATATGGAAACATGAATTTTCTGTTACTTGACTCAGGATATGACTACAGCAGATGGGAGATAAAACTCAATATTTGGAAGCCTACTCCCGAAGGAAGTGGTCTAACCAATAACCAAATCTACCTCATTGAAAATGAACTCGGCAACGATGAAATGAATCAGAACATCATTATGCATCATCCTGCAGTTAATGATAGGGATGATTATGGATTGTTTGCAGTACCTGATGATCTCCCCAGCGGTAATGAAAATTGCATCGCATTTAATCGAGCAGAATTTATTGAGTACTGCCTCATTAATAATATTTCACTGGTTCTTTCAGGACATACCCACGATAACAAGGTTCTTAACTTTTTAGGTGAAAAACCAAGCGATCTGTTTGAATGGCCCATATTTGTTCAGACAGATTCAACCACTCTTAACAGAGTAGATGTAGGAGGAAGAGTTGTAAAAATTAAAGATGGGCAGGTGATAAGTTATGAGTATGTTTCCATAACTTATGATGATTTTTTTCTCACATAGATGGGGCCTAGTATTGCATATACCGCAAGAGCAGAAAAAAGCAATAGTGGTGCAAAATTATTATACATACTTCCAAAAATAAGTGTGGCAAGTATGAATACTGCTGCAACTGCATTGATTTTTAGTCCTATTTTCGGAAAGCGTATCGGTGAAACCATAACTATAGATACTATGACAATAAAAGGCAGAATATAGATGAACTCTATCTTAAGAAATGATAAGATAAGGATGAAGATGGTACTTGCAGAGGCCGGAAGACCAACAAATGATGTTTCCTCTTTTATGATGTGAAAGGATGCAAGTCTAATGATGCCTAGTGATAAAAAAATGATGAGGACAACGACAAGAAGGACATGGTAATACAAGTAATTCGAAACAACATCAAAATAGGTATGGTAAACAAAAAATGCGGGAGCAATACCAAGGGAGATCATATCTGCCATCGCTTCTAGATATTCTCCAAGTTCACCTTTCCTTGTTTTTCTTGCAACAATACCATCAAGACCATCAGCAAGAAGTGCCAACAAAATAAAAGAAAAAGCAAGACGCATTTCATGTGAAAAAATCATAAGTATGGCAAGAAAACCAAAAATTGCATTAGTAAGGGAAATAACATCTGCAACAGAGAGTAGTTTAATCATGGATTTTTGCAATGGTATCTTCTCCTGCCTTTACCCTATCCTTCACCTTAACTGTTATTGTTTGAATCTTTTTTGTTGGTAAATAAATATCTACCCGGGAACCGAGTCGTATAAGACCAAGTTTTTCTCCTTTTTTAACGGTATCTCCCTTTTTAACGTAGGGGACAATTCGACGTGCCAAGATTCCTGCGATCTGAATGATTTTAACAGTTCCTATTTCTATTTTTAATAGTAATATGACTCGTTCATTTCTTTCTGATTCTTTTTTAAACGCAGGAAGATGAGCGCCATCATAATGAACGACATCCTTTATTGTTCCGTTGAGTGGCATTCGATTTACATGAACATTATAAATATTCATAAACGTTGATATCTTTGTGCATTTTCCAACATCATCATCCTCTTCATCGGTGATTTCTCGTATGATGCCATCAGCAACAGCAACAATACCTTCTCCGATTTTTCTCTCCGGGTCTCTGAAAAATATTACCAAAGTAAATGAAAATACTAACAAAAGTGCTGAGGCGAAAAGACTAACATATTTTATTTGACCTGAAACAAAATAAGAAACAATTATAAATAAGAATGTAACAAGATATGAAACAATAATCCAAGACATGCCTCCTTTAGCGATATTCATTTTTTTGTTTTCCCCAGAAATTTAGCAAAAAAGTTTTCAACAGGACCTTTTCTTTTCGGCAGATCAAAGATGCAGAGTATTTCGTCATAGAGTTCAGGAACAATTTTGAAAGTCAAGAAGAGTAATGCAATAAGTGTTATCAAAGCCCCTGCTTTAGAAAGAACATTATGTGCAATATTAAAAGAAGTTATGTTTCCGCCGACTAAAAAAACTACGCTAGCGTTTCTTACAAGATTAAGAAAATACATTGGTATAACTGTTATTGCTATTGCAAATACTTTTCTTTTAAAATTAACTTTACTCAACGCCCCAATCATCCCAACAAATAATACCATTGCTTGAATTGCAGTACAGGCAAAGATTATGGTAATGGGGATTCCATTGTACTCTATCACAGAACCTTCTTTAAGAATTGTCTCAATACCAAAGCGATTTAATAACCAATTACTATGAGCTGCGACAACCTCTATTAACCCATTTTTTAGCTCGGGAAAGATTCCGCTATCTATTGTAAAATATATAATACCAGCAAGAAATGTACCTCCAGCAATCCAATTGAGACATGAAGGATATTTATCTGTCTTTATTGAATACCATTCTTGATAAACCATATATATTAATATATATACGCCAATGATACAGACAGCTGCATTAAATATATCTCCACCTTCGGAGGTATACAGAAAACAAGGAAGCAAAGCCCAGAAAAACGAAAACAGCACCCAGCCTGATATTTTTAATTTGCTACCTGAGTTTTTATCTTTTAAAAGAACTCCAG